>NZ_CP133267.1:304000-608000 GCF_030915465.1 Neobacillus sp. PS3-34 | reverse complement strand
CGATGAGAAGAAAAGTATTGGCGTCATCAGTTATTACGGTGAACAGGTGAAACGGATCGACCGCATGCTTCAACAGGAGTTGCGCTTGCCCCACTTAACGATCCGCACGGGGACAGTGGACCGATTCCAGGGGATGGAGATGGATGTGATTCTGTTAAGTATGGTACGGAATCACGAAAATAAACAGGATGATATCGGTTTTGCCAAAGATTATCGCAGGCTGAATGTCGCTTTGTCGAGAGCAAGAGAACTGCTTGTGATGATTGGCAGCACGAAGATGTTTACCGAGCTAACCAAGCATTCAGGTGCCAGACAAATGTATACTCACGTATTGGAAACAGTAAAGAAACAAGATGGACTGCGAGCCCTTGAAGAGGTGAGTTTGCATGGATAAATTAAATCAACGATTACGTGCGGATTTGCTTAAAAATCCAGCTATCCAAATCAAGAACTCGGTTATTTGGCATATGCCGGTGATCACATATTCTGTGGCGTTTAATCGTGTAAAGCGGTCGAAAATGGACATTCTCATGAAAATGATGCTGCTCACTTTTGAGCAGGCCAAATCCGTCGCGCTGCCAATTTGTCAGAGCTGCTGCTGGTAGAGGAACTTTTCATTGAAGAATTATTGAAAAAAATGCAGCACATGGGATTGATCCGGCTGGAAAATGGAAGCTACAAGCTGACACAGAAGGGGCACGGACAGCTAAAGACAGGAATTATGGAAGAGGAATTGGAAGAAGAGTCGACGTTGCTTTCATACAGCCCGCTCCACGATGAATTTTGGGAAGATGCGTGCCGGGCCTTGCCTAAACCAGAAGAGGAACTGCCTCTTTACCGGTATGCAAACAAGCAGGGGCCAGTGGATTCAAACCGGATACTGCAGGTCATTACCGAGAGAGACATCGGAGTAGAGGAAGACGGTTTTCAAACAGTAGTCGCTGCTGTAAATAGCTTTGAGCAGCAGAAAGTCGAACACATTCCATGCCTGGAATTTCAAGTGTACAATCAAGAACAAGATACTTTTTACGTCCGTGTCTGGAATTCGTGGCAGGGCCGCTGGGATGAAACGTTTGAAAAACAGATAGAAGAAAAGGAACTTTTAAAATGGCAGGAATGACCCGAGCTAGGAATAAGTTCATTCCTCTAAGAGAAGACTACAAAAAACTCTGGAGGAATGAAAATGAGAGAAAACAAAGAAAAACATCAGGAAACTCAAAACAAGGTTGAAAACAAACAACAACTTGAAATTAGCGAAACGGGGTACGGACTGGAGTCTGTTGAAAAGGGTACAGATTTTGCAGAAGGAGATTGTAATAATTCGCCAAACTGTGGCGGGTTGTAACAAAACCGAGTGTCGAGGGAGTTTTTTAAAAATACTTCTGCTAAAATCAATAACTGTAAGTAGGGAAGTGCTAATCCAGGCACTTCTCTTTTTCATTGATAAGAATTAATAACATCTGGAGGACAGAGACCTAGATCTTCCTTCTTTTCTCAAACTATAGTAAAATTTTAACAACAATGAATTTGTCGACAGGGGAAGAATGATGCAGGCCGAAGTTCGCTACTTTGCAGGGTGATAAACGATATAGGTGTTTGATCCTGCATGTCTCCCCAGGCAATAAGGATTCGGCAAAAGGGGAAATGGTTCAAAAGCAAATTCAGGGGATTTTACATTTTGATATTCGGGAAATGAGGACTTTTCCATTAAAAAATAACGAAGTATATGTACCATTTGAAGTCATTGACTCGAAGGAAAAGTTTCAATTATTAAAAGAATTTATCCAGGAGGAGTATGCAAACTTTGTAAATAGGTAGAGTGGATCAAGCAAATGTGTGGTTCTCAGACCAAATAAACATTATTGACAACTACGGTAGAGATTGCAGGGAGAAGTGTAACCAGCACTTCTCACTTTATTTATATATCTAAAATATATTTGGAAGTGCAGGCGTAAGTTTTTCCACCTTTTTTGTGGTAGCAAGGTCCGAACTAGGCATGGAAATTTTACCTCTTCTGTCCACGAAAGGGGTCTGACCCTCTTACTTTACACTTTCATAAACATCTTTTGTGAAAATGATAAATAGTTCGGCTGAGTCTGTAATGGGCTGATCGAGTTTTTCATGATATCTATCTCTTTTTCATCACTGACAAGGATGGCGCCTGACAGGTAGGCATCGCGATGTGTAATCCGTCATGTGGCCACTTTTCCAATTGGTAAATCAGGACAGTGTCGCAATTGGTAGAAGAGAGAAGCTGCCGGATGGTAGAGGGGAAGGTACTTATTTTTCACAGTTTTACCTGAATGGGGTAGGATGGCATTAATCGGAACCACCGTTTATTCTATGGGTCTATTTTTATAAAAAATATTCTTTTTCCGGTTAAAGTAGGCCAAGGCAGTTTCAACATTCAAGCAATAGGAATAGCTTATATTAGCGTGAAGAAAGGAGGATCTTTTATTAATGGAATTTCCAAAAGACCTAGATATAAATAGTCTGACTCGAGATAAGGTTATTAATCTTCTTTTAGCCTCAATTGGCTTTGAAGAGTTAGCGCTTGCCCACATGGTTAAAGCTGAAGCAAAATTGCTTCGAAGGGCATTGGGGAAACTCTCTGCGAACGGTAATGGCCCGTTGGTAAACTCGTTAGACGATCTCTTGAAAATCAATCGTAGTGTCAACGACACATTGCAAATCATTACAAATAAAGAAGGGATTCTTTTATCGAAGCTTAATAAGGTTGTGGGTTTGTTAGAGGAAATCCCAGTGTCAGAAAGTTGTTGCTCTGTAACAGTTGAAACAGGTGAGGCGGTAATTGATGCAGCATTTATGAATGATGAAAACTTGGGCACAAATGTAACAGTAGATAAAATTGATATTTCTATAGCTGAAAATTGTACAATGGAAAACAATAGAATTGATTTGAGATTAACAGATGACACTTGTCAGGGAATAACGATAACTTTAATTGAAAACACAGCCACAATTCTTTGTAACCCACTATTTAATGCTGCAATCATTAGAGCTGCAGTTGATGTAACTGCAGCCAACCATCAGTTTAATGGTAAATATAATGCATTAATCTCCGTAAATGATAATGGACATTTAACCATTTTCCTACAAAATGAACTAAATCGCTTTCTATTTAGAATTTCTGGTGCTAGTGCAGCAGTGGAAAATTGTCTAAGTGAGTGCCCAGTATCCACTAACGTTTGTGAATGCTCCGTAAATATAACCACGAACCAAAATACCACTATTACGATAACCGGGGATAATGTATTTTTCCCTGCAACCCTTACCAATGTGTATATTGATGTTCCATGTAAATGCGATGCTGCCAATAGTTCTATATCAGTCATTATTCGAGAGGAATTTCTCCAGATTTTGATACCAGGAGAGTTTTTAGAGGGAACAATATCTACATTGTGTGAAGGGAACCAAGCACTCATTTCAGGATCAATAATACTAGGAGATGTTTTTTATAATTTATCTGTTACAGCAAATCAAAATGGTTCAGTAACAGCCACATTCGCGGGAGCATCTACCTTTACGATCACATTAACTGGGGCTAATGTAGTAATCGGCCAGTGTACCGGGGTCTAACCCAAGATGTGGATATTTTTTGTCCCGGGAAGTGGTCAGACCCCAGCCAGGGACATTTTTTCTCCGCAACCGCCTGACCCTTTTTTATTTATTTTAAAACCAATCTAGTAATCTTAATAGTCAATCAGAGATGAGATAATTACATGTAAAATAACAAACCCAATCTCCCAGTCATTCGGGGAACTATAGGAAAAATTGGTTCTTCCTTGCCGATCGCTTTTAAGGACGGGCAAAATGAAGAGGCGCGCTACAATACGTTAGAGGGAAGCCTTTTGGCAGGATTATGTCTTGGTCCACTGATGTCGCAACCGTTCACTGTTGGGCAGAGGAGCTTGGAGGTCTATATGATACTCCACATGGTGTGGCGAACGCCGTATTTTTACCATATGTATTAAAATTTAATGCGGAAGAAGAGAAAGGTATACATGCAGATTTAGCACGGTATATGAAATTCGCCACTGAATCCGATTCAGAAGAGAAACTGCCGTTGAAAAACTCATTGCGGGGATCCGGGAAATTACTACTAACCTGTAGATACCTAAACTAAGAGAGTTCCCAGGAGTGAAAGAAGAGGATTTTGACTGAATCGTGGAGCTGGCGGTTCAAAATAATTCAAAAATATTGATTGCAGGAGGATTTGTTTATACTATCAATTATTTCAAGCGTTGTTACCGTGCTCTACACATGTTGAGTGTGTGACGCAACTGAAATTAAATTAAATTAGACAAATTCCATTTTTGTTGTGGTTTTTTCGATTGAATTCGGGGAGTGGCAGGCACTTTTTTTAGATGAAAAGTAGTTTAGTGATTCGCCAACCAGAATAAAAGTTGGTGTAAAGGGTAGTATACCTCTGTAAACTTTAATGAGGTGGTGGAATGTCTAACATGATGAAACAAGAAGAAATGGAAACATTAAGAGAGTTAATCAAAGATATAGATACGGCCATGTTGACTACGGTAACGGAAGAAGGACTAGTTTCCCGTCCTATGAAAACACAAGAAGTAGAGTTTGATGGTGACTTATGGTTTTTCACTAAGAAAGAGACTAATAAATATGAAGAAATTTTAAATGACCAGGATGTTAATGTGGCTTATGCGGGTAAATCTTATGTTTCCGTCCGTGGAAGAGCGGAAATTGTAGAGGATTTAAATAAGAAAAAGGAATTGTGGAGCATAGCTTATGAGAAAATTATGCAAACTTCCTATGATGACCCTAATGTTATCTTGATAAAGGTAACTGCAGAAGCAGCCGAATATTGGGAAACCGGTAATTTTGTAAAGAAAGTCGCCTTTATGTACAAACGCGTGACAGGGCAAAATTCCGAATCGGCAGATGTTAATAAAACGGTTGAATTGGATGAATAACAGAATGCTCTGTTTAATCATCCATTTAAACTGCTCCTTTTTAAATAGTCTTAGTTAATAAACCCACCAACATTTCCTTCTGTTGTCAATTACGGCCCAAAGCGCGTTAAAGCTGTGTGACAAGAGGCACGAAAGGTTGTTATGTTTATTGTTGTGATAAGGAGCTTGAAGAGTTTGTAGTACAAAAGAGTAATCGATAGAGAGTTTTCTCTACTATCTTTTAAAAGAAAAATTTTTTGGAACAGTAAGAAGGCCATATAGGTTTTAAGTAGAAGAGTGTCCAAAGGGTAGTAGATGAAATTGCAAAAAGATCTACTATTATTGGTAAAAGTGCCTGTCACGACACGCATTTTGTCGAATTCATCGACATTATTCGGGGCGTGACCAGGCACTGTTTTTACTCTTATGACTATTTCTTTTCCACCAGTGGCCTATCCTGTAAATATAGTTCCAAATTCGGGCTGTTTCCTTTTATGATATCCTCCACAATGATCTTCGCCAGCATTTGGCTGTATACAGTACCGTTGTCGCCAAACGCCAAGAGGAAATAGCTGTTCGGATATTCGTCATAAATCCCAATGATCGGAAGGCCATCCGTCGTCCCTCCGTAAAACGCGGTTAAATAATATTCAGGTTCAAAATGGATAGCGGGGAACATCTTGTTAAACTCATCGACCAGCTTGTCTCTCTTATGAATCAGTTTACTGTCCCGGTCTTCGGGATAATTGGTATTGTCATCAAGTCCGCCAATAATGATCCGGTTATCTGCTGTTGTCCTTAAATATAAATAAGGTCTGGCCGTTTCCCATAAAAGCGTACGATTGTACCAGGAGGATAGGTCGTTCACAGGCTTTGACGTTACAGTATACGTACTGACGAAAGAAACGAGCAGCTCCTTTCTGATATCAATTCCCTCATAACCAGCAGCAAAAATAACCCGGCCTGCAGAGATGGAGTGGCCGGCTTTAGTAGAAATGATCATCCGTTTGTTTTGTGCATCATAATGATGGCCATTCATCTCCGTGTTTTCAAATACTTGGATCCCCTTGCTTGCAGCATAATCAATCAATGCATGAGTAAACCTGAAAGGGTTCAGCTCGCCATCACCATAAGAATAGATGGCCGCATCCCTGCTGAAAGGATATTTTTCCTCAATCTCTTCTTTTAATAAAAAATCTACTTTCAACCTTTGCTGCTGTAAAAATTCGTATTCTTTTTTTAACTTATCGACATCCTCATTGCAGCTTGCAGAATAAAGCGAATCTCTTCGGGAAAATTCACAATTGATGGCAGCCACCTTGGATGCTGCTTCTATTTCATTGATGGCTTCCTGCAGTAGCTGTAAATGCCTTGAAATGTACTCTTTTCCAAAGGAATTAATCAGGTTCGTGAACATTTTCTCCCCAGAATACTGAATGAGCGCCGTATTCGAACTAGTGCTGCCGCTCCCAATCTTCCCTTTCTCGATGACAGCCACTTTTAAGCCAGAGTCCGCAAGATAATAAGAACATTGTGAAGCCGAACTTCCTCCTCCAACAATCAAAACATCACATTCAAGATCCTCCTCTAACCGAGGATAGGAGGGAGGAGAAGGGAAAGTTGCAGGCCAATAATACGTACCAGACATAATATCCATGAGTTTCCCCCTAATTATCAAAAAGATATTGATATTATTTCCTTTCTTTAAAATGACATTCAGCGTTTTGAAAAGCATCGGGGAGTCACAGTGACAATAAATGTTAAGGTTTTGTTACATACTATATTCGAATTTTAATAAAGGGGGTTTTTTTATGCTGAAAAAAATAATGCCATTATTATTTGGTGCGGTTATCGCTTTTCCATTATTTGGTTTTGATGCAAAGGCTGCACCAGTGGCAGAAACAACTGTTAATCTGCAGGAGCAAAATACGATGTCTGTCCTTTGGTTCCAAACTTCAGGTGAAGCAAAAGCACTTTATTACCAGGGCTACAATATTGGGAAGATGAGGCTGGAGGAGCTGTTGAAAAAGAATCCAAAGAAAAAAGGTGTTAAACCAGCTGTTGTTTTAGATATTGATGAAACAATTGTCGATAATAGTCCATACCAGGCTTGGAATGTAGTGTCTGGAACAGGATATCCGGTGAACTGGAACCAATGGATCGACAGGGCAGAAGCAAAACCGCTTCCCGGTGCAGTAGACTTCCTGAATTATGCGAATGCCAAAGGGGTAGAAATTTTCTACATCTCTAATCGCAGTGAAGCCCAAAAGGCGGCAACAATTAAAAACCTGAAACAAATAGGTGCTCCACAGGCTGATGCCCGGCACATCCTCCTTCAGCAGCCTGGAGAAAAAGGAAAGGAAACAAGGCGCCGGCAGGTTGCTAAGACGTATGATATACTCCTATTATTTGGAGATAACCTTGGTGACTTTAGCGGCTTTGATAATCTCTCAGCAGCTGGAAGAGTGCAGGCGGTTGAAAATCGGAAGGATGAGTTTGGGAGAAAGCTGATCGTGTTCCCAAATCCAATGTATGGGGATTGGGAAGGGGCAATCTACAATAATGACTATAGTAAATCTGATAATGAAAAAGATCAGATGAGAAAGCAAAACCTCCAGCCATTTATGAAATAGATTAATCAGGGAGCCAGCCAAATTATGCGGCAGGTCTGATGATGAATCACTAACATTTACTATTCGTTGTGATTAGTGAAGTGATTCTTTATTCACTACAATTTCCTCCACTAAAGTAAAGTGGTCAGTAGGCAAGCTCCATAGAAAAAATGTATGAGCTCCTGTGTACATCTGAGGTGCCTGATCCCTATTCTGCCAAAATAAAATGGCCATCCTTTTCCAGGATGAACTGGCAAGAAGGTCCTTATATTCATCCTTGCTTTCAAGAACATGCTTTGCATAGGAACATGCGGGGATGATCAGCTTGTTTTCTTCCCTGGCAAATTTCGCAATTCTGTTAACAAGCTGTCTTCCGAACCCTTTTCCGCTCTGGTCTTCATCAACAAGGGTGTGTGTGACAGTAATCCGTTCTTTGCCGTTTTCATCATGACCAGAAGGAACATATTGAATGCGGGCAATCTCCATGCCGTTTTCCTCCATGTAAAATTCCTGGTTGCCTGTTTTGATTTCGGGCATGTAAAAACCTCCTAGGAAAAAATACTCTATGTTCAAAAGTTTCCCTCAATCCTGTTTCCTAAACAAATTTTTCTGCAGGCAGGATTAAGCAAAAAACAGACTGATTGATAGCCATTTAAAAGCTGCCCCTATAAATAAGCGGGGCGCTTATGTTTACATCAGGGTACCTGATTTACCACCCTCCACACATGTTGAGACCGTCACAAGAATTAAATTAGAATCGTTTATCTAAGTTCACTCCTGTTAAAGGGGTTGGCTTTTCGTGTATCTGTGAAACAATTTATGAAACAATATTTTTCGGGGAGTCACAGTGACAATCCGTTTGATAAAAAGGGCTAAAGCATGGTATAAGTGTAAATGAAGCAGGGACATTCTGCGTTTTAATTTTGGGATAAGGGTTGGCCTTGTATCTCTTAATGAGAGGATTTGAAGTGCAATATGAAAGAGAATTTTTGGCGTGATTTACCACGGCCATTTTTTATACTGGCACCCATGGAAGAAGTGACGGATGTTGTGTTTCGGCATGTAGTGAGTGAGGCAGCCAGACCTGATGTGTTTTTTACCGAGTTTACAAACAGTGAGAGTTATTGTCACCCAGATGGGATCAAAAGTGTGCAGGGGCGTTTGACTTTTACAGAGGATGAACAGCCAATTGTGGCCCATATATGGGGGACAAGCCTGAAAACTTTCGGCGAATGAGTATTGGTATGGCGGAACTGGGCTTTAAGGGTTTGGATATCAATATGGGCTGTCCCGTACCCAATGTGGTACAGAATGGGAAGGGAAATCGCATTATCCGCCGTCCGGAAGTGGCAGCAGAATTAATACAAGCGGCAAAAGCGGGCGGATTGCCCGTAAGTGTTAAGACAAGGATTGGTTTCACGGATGTAGACGAATGGAAGGGCTGGCTGACACACATATTGGAACAAGACATTGCTAATCTTTCCATTCATCTGCGTACAAGAGATGAAATGAGCAAAGTGCCTGCGCATTGGGAGCTGATCCCCGAGATTAAGAAACTTCGTGACGAGGTGGCACCAGATACCCTTTTGACGATCAATGGGGATATTCCTGACCGTCAAACTGGCCTGAAGCTTGTTGAACAATATGGTGTCGATGGAGTTATGATTGGGCGTGGTATTTTCCATAATCCATTTGCCTTTGAAAAGGAGAAGAAAGATCATAGCAGTGAGGAATTGCTGGATCTCTTAAGTTTGCATATGGATCTTCATGATAAATATTCGCATTTAGAGCTGCGGCTGTTCACGGCTCTTCATCGCTTTTTTAAGATTTATGTCAAAGGATTCCGTGGGGCGAGTGAATTAAGAAATCAATTAATGAACACGAAATCAATAGAAGAAGTTCGTGCATTGCTTGATAACTTTTCAAAGAATCTTGATATAATGGGGGAACAGTAGACCCAATTGAAGGTAAAAGCGAAGTAGTACCTGGTGTGCCTCGAAAAAGTTAAAGTTTCTATTTTTCAAGGCGACCCGGTGGCAATTAAATTCGGCAATCTATAATCCCCCCGGATTACCGGGGGGATTTCTTTATTCGGCAGACACGCCGAGCTTATCGAGAATGAACGCATAACAGGCGGCGGATTCTTTTAAGTTATTGAAACGGCCTGATGCGCCGAAGTCGCCGGCGCCCATGTTTGTTTTGAGCACGAGGACGTTGTCATCCGTTTTTAAAGTTCTAAGGTGTGCAACCCACTTAGCCGGTTCCCAATAAGCAACTCGCGGATCGTTCAGACCGGTTGTGACATACATATGCGGATAATCTTTCGCTTCTACATTGTCGTAAGGACTATACGACTTCATATAGAAATAATCCTCCCGATCTTGAGGATTTCCCCATTCGTCCCATTCCAGAGTGGTAAGCGGAATTGAGGCGTCGAGCATCGTGGTGACTACATCGACGAACGGAACTGCCGGAACAATGACCTGGAACAGCTCACCGGCCAGTATTGGCCACTGCGCCTACAAGTAAGCCTCCCGCACTGACTCCGCGTGCCGCCATTTTACTTGGGGTTGTGTAGCCCTGCTCAATCAGATAGTTCGCTGCAGCGATAAAATCGGTAAACGTGTTTCGTTTATTCTGCATTTTTCCGTCTTCATACCAACTCCGTCCCATTTCGGAACCGCCACGCACTTGCGCTGTGACAAAAATAATTCCTTTTTCCAGCAACGGCAGACGATACGGGTCAAAATGCGGGTCACTGTTTGCTCCATACGATCCATACGCATACAGAATCAACGGGGCAGGCCCATTTTTGAGCGCACCTTCCCGATAAACGACAGTCATCGGCACATTGACTCCTTCGTCGGCTACTGCCCACAATTGCTCTTGGCGAAAGCGGGACGGATCATATTCCCCGCTGACAGGAGCAATTTGCAAACTTTGCTTCTCTCCGGTTAGTGGATTCAAGTTGTAGGTTGTTTTTGGCGTGAGCAAGGACTCATATTGGATCAATACCTCCGCTGTATCATAGCTTTGATCGGATAAAATCGACACTGTATAGAGGGGCTCATCCCATTCAATTCGCTCCAGCTCATCTTCCTGCAGGACCCAGATTTGCGTCAACCCGTTCTCGCGGCCGGCGATAAGCAGCGTGTCCCGGAATGGGTACAGTGCTTGAAGAAAGCGCTCCTCCTTATATTCAACGACTTTCACACGTGAATTAATGTCATTGAGAGGGCAGCGAAGCAATTGAAAGTTTAACGCCTCTTCATTTGTCAGTATGAGCAGTTCATCTCCCCAATGCTCGACATCATAAGTGATTCCCTCACGCCGTTCATCTAATAGCTGCAAAGGGGTTAACGGGGAATCTGCATCTAGCAGGCGAATCTCGCTCGTCGTTTTCGAGTTTGACTGCAAAAAAATAAATTTCCCACTTTGCGATTTTTTCACACTTAATGTAAACGTAATGTCTTTTTCTTCAAAAATCAGTTGATCACTGCCCACCTCACTGCCTAAATGATGCCGCCACAACTGGTATGGGCGTTGGCTCTCATCAACGGTAATATAAAAAATATATTCGCCACATCGGCTCCATTCCATACTGCCAAATAAAAAGACATCCGGAATCATGTCGGACAGAAGCTCGCCTGTTTCCAGGTCTTTTATATGTATCGTGTATCGGTCCGTTCCATCCCGATTCTCCAAATAAGCGAGACGGTTTTGATCGGTACTTATACGCTGTACGGTAATGCTTAAATATTCACCGTCTACGGCCAATTCATTCAGATCGAGCACCACTTCCTCTGGTGCTTTTGCCAGAAGCTCGCGGCTTGTCGCCTGCTTACGTGCATAGATGGGATATTGCTTGTTTTTGTCAAAACGTGAATAGTAAAAGAATTGTCCATGCTGAACCGGCACTTTCACTTCTGAATCGGGAACACGGTCAACCATGCTTTGATAAATTTGATCGGTTTGTTCTTCCAGCGGGCGCATGATTTCATCGTAATACCGATTTTCTTCCTCCAAATAAGTGATAACCTCTGGATTGGTGCGATCCTTTAACCAATAATAGTTGTCTTTGCGCACATCGCCATGCAATTCATGGGGATGAGGAATGCGTTTTGCTACAGGTGGTTTCATAAGTTCCTCCTTTCGTTATAGGTATTCTTTTCTTGACAAGGCCGGTGATTTCCTCCTTTTATTTTTACAGGCATGATAGCCTAACCAGTAGTATAATTGGTATTGCCAATAAATTCCTTTCCTTATATGATTAAGTATAAAGAGGGTAATTCAAGGGGGAACAAATGATCATACCGGCAAAAATAGAGTCCAGTACAAACATTCCGACAAGACAAAATAATGTGGAATCCATTGCAGAATGGTTCAATCAGCATAAGCAATCGTTCTATATGCTGGGGTGACTTTCTTCGTAATCAACAGGAAATAGAAAAGCTTTTCTACCTTTCCATACTAAAAGTGCATAAGGAGTTTCCCAAATACAAAAACGAAACTTCATTCGAAAAATGGGTTACATCTATTTTTCTTAAAATCTGTCGGGAACTTTCTATTGAAGAAAGTTTACAAGCTCCAGAGGAACCTCGCCTGGATTTATTTAAGGCGCTTGATCAGTTAAGTTTGAATGAGAAAGAAGCGATGGCCCTTACGAATTTAAAAGGATTTACCCGGGAGGACGCTGCACATCTTCTACATGTTTCCGAGGAAAAACTAAAGGAGCATTTGTTCTCCGGAATACAGTCACTAAAAAAAGGACTGGGAAATGGACAAAGCTTAAATGGTTGTAAAGAGTATCATAAGGATTACCTGGATTACTTGGAAAGAACCCTGGACCGGAAGGAAAAGGTTGCTTTCGAGATACATATTTATCAATGCCCAAACTGCCAGGAGGATTTGGCTGCCTTTCAGGATGTCATGTTGACCTTGTTTAATGTTGCTGAAGGGATGGAGGATTTTCAGGTCCCATCCGGTTTCATGGAGAATGTCAATGCGAGGCTGGCGGAAGAGGGAAGGCACAGGCAGCTGAAGAAAAATAAACGGATTCGATTGGGAATTGTTTTTGCAAGTATTTTGGCATTATTAATAGGTTTAGAGGTACTTACAGGTTCATTCACCAACCTCTACTATTCATATACAGAAGAAGATCCGGAATTACGCGCCTTCTATCATCAAGGCCTGGGGAAAAGGCTTAACTTGGAAGCGGAAAGTAATGGGGTGAAAATCCGAATCAGGAGCGCGATTGCAGATGATGTCCAGACACTGATTTTTTACGAAATAGAAGATACGGCAGAAGAAAATCAATATATGGTAGGGTATGAAGGTTATTCTGTAAAGGACCAATATAAAATTATGAGCCATATAAGAGAGCCAAGGTACCTTCCTCCAAATCTTGAAACGGAAGCAAATAAAAAAGACAAGAACGTGTTCCGGGGGAAGCTGAGTCTTTTGCCGCTGAATAAGAATCACGGTACAATCAGGCTGGAAATCAAAAACCTTCAGAAATTGATTCGTGATTCCTCAGCCGAAAGTTACGAGAATCCGGCTCTAAAAACAGGAGTATGGAACTTCAAGATTCCTATAACAAAACACCCTTCTATCGAATATGCATTGGATAAAGAAACGAAAGTCGAGGGCGTTCCGGTGCGATTTGAAAAACTAACCATTGCTCCGACAACGACCATTCTGCAATACGCCATTAATCATGAACGGCCGCAGAAGCGAATTGAATTCCTTACTTTTGACAGGCTGAAAGTGAATGATAAAAAAGTCAAAGCTGATAACTTTGGCAGTTCCATGATAGAATCACAACCTGACAATTGGACCTCTTTTCAAGCAAACTTTGACCCGCTTTATGGAGAAAAGCCGAAAGAGGTCAACGTTCGCTTAAATTTAGCCTTCATAACGGTTGAGGAGAAGAAAACCATTGGGCTCGATGCTTCATGGGCATATCCCCAAACCTTTGAATATGCAGGCAGCAAAATCTCCATCGACAAGTTTGAAGCTGGCCCGCCTTCCAAAGTTGTCATTAGCAATCATGAAATCAAGAATCGTGCGTATGAGTCACTCCGATTAGACTTTTTTGATGGTGATGGAAATGGAATGAGTACAACGGAGAACGACAATGAGGGAGTAATTGTAGATAAAAGCGGGAAGGAATATGATCGCAGAGCAAACATTAACTTTCAAAAAGTTGATCATCCCCGTTATTTCACTACAGTTCAAACCTTTGAGTTGGACAGTACCAACACTGGAGAGAATGGCACACCTAATAGACTTGAGATTTATGGGTATAATACAACAAAGTTTTTGAATGACGTGGTAAAGATATCGTTGAAATGACATCCATGTTTAGCAACAGCACAATGAACAAGACCCAAGTGATGAATCTCTCACTTGGGACTTGTTTTATTTCGTTTTAATTAACTAGTGTACTCCGAAAAACAACCGAAGTAGAGCCAACTATACCTTAGCTTTTATGCTAGATTCCGAACCTTGAACTGGAAACGAACCTTTCCGGACTAAAACGAAATAGGAAAGGAAGGCCAGTAAGCTTGCGCCAAAGATGGTGACGCCCATTGGAATGCCTGTATAAGCTCCAGCTATGCCGACAAGCGGCGCAGCTATGGACCCAAGGACAAATGGCAATAAGCCCAATAATGCTGAGGCACTGCCTGCAATATGTCCTTTTGACTGAATGGCTAATGTAAAAGATGTCGTTCCGATAATACTGATGGATGTGACAAAAAAGAAGACAGGGATGGCAAAGGCGATAAGCGGTGCTTTTAAAAGAAGCGCGATCAATAAACACGCACCCGCCAGGTTAGAGAGTCCTAACCCTATTTTTAAGAAAGTCCGCTCCGAAATGATATCTGTTAAGCGACCAACCGATTGGCTTCCAATAATTAAACCTATGCCATTTACCCCAAATAACAGACTGAACTGCTGGGGCGTGACTCCGTAAATATTCTGATAAACAAAAGAGATTCCGGATACATAGGCAAAGATTCCAGCTGTAGTGAATCCCTGAGTTAGTGCATACCCCATGAATTCTCGATCTCTGAATAATGAACCAAAGTTTTTCACGAGTTGAGGCAAGTTACTTGGGACACGTTGTGCCATTGGCAGCGTTTCTTTTAGTTTTAATGAAGAAGTGAGGGTTAATACCAGGCCAATACAAGCCAAAGCAACAAACACTCCATGCCAATTGGTAAAGGTTAGGATGGAGCCTCCAACAATCGGTGCAACGATTAGGCCGAGGTTACCTACTAATAACATTAAAGTAAAAAACTTGGTCAGTTCCTTTCCAACAAAAAGGTCCCTGACAACAGCTCTGGAGATGACAAGACCGCCTGCTGCAGAAAAGCCTTGAACAAAACGAGCCGCAATAAGGAAATAGATATTGGGTGCAAACGAGCAGGTTATTGAGGCTAAAATATATAAGCAAAGAAAAAATAACAAAGGGTTTTTGCGGCCTTTCACATCACTCAATGGACCAATAAACAGCTGGCCTGCTCCCAGTCCTAATAAACAAGCAGTTAAACTAATTTGTACGAGTGAAGCCGTAGTATGAAAATCTTTTACAATAGTAGGAAAGGACGGTAAATAGGTATCTATTGTAAAAGGTCCTAAAAGTCCCAGTGATCCTAAAAGCAAAGCAAGTTGTATTCGTTGTTTTCCACTAGGTTTATTCAAATTTTTCTCACCTTTCATTTAAAATAGCAGTTTCTAATAATATCTCTAGTATTTTTAGATAAGGTTTTTACGGCTGCTTTAAAAAATCCCCTCATATGTCCGCCAAAACTCATTTATTTCGATATCCGAAATTCCGTCGTTCCATTATAACCTGAAACTTATTCAAGGGTAAACTTTTTTAGACTTTCCAAAGGATTAGAAACACTTAAATTTCCAGTATGCCCCATTATGAAGTGCTTCTGCCCAGTTCTTATCAGTTTTCGTTGGACAGTAAAAGGTTAAATATTGGAAGTTAAAAACTATTAGTAACTACTTAGGTACCAGAAAAAAGAGCCCACACCAAAAGTGATTTGAGCCTTTAAAGAAGATGTTAATTTTTGCAACTGGGACCATCAGGATCCGTTCTTATTTGTTGGGAGATTAGGTTAAACATCCAGCCTGATAAATAGACGGAAAATTTCCACCTAATCATTAAATTGGATTGAAAACAGCTTAAATAGACGGAGAAATTCCGCCTATTTACTTAAAAACTGCGAAAATGGGGTACTTTTCTTTGCATAACTGGAAATCCTCCGCTTATTTAGCCCGAAATGAGCTCCATTCTGCATGTAAGCGGAAAACCTCCGCTTATTTTAAATTCCCTGGTTACTCTGGTTACTGAGAAAGGACAAACCTTCTTATTTCATTACGACTACCTAAGTAGTTACAACTATTAAATGACCTGCCTTGTAAAACAAAAAAGGATAGATAGAGCATATTTAATTCTGCTCATCTATCCTTTTTTTATTGCTGGCTTTAAAATGTGCGAATATAAAAGGAAAAATAGGGCACTCCTTTATATGTTCTTTCTAAAGTCTTAAGCTCCAATTTTCTCTTGTTCTACAACCTGTTTTGCCGTCTGCTTTTGCTTCTTATTTACGAGATAAATACTGGCCACAATCAGTATAATTCCTAAAAATAAGAGTTTCGTAAAGGGTTCATTCAAAAATAAAGTCCCTATGACAACTGCGAGCATTGGAACTAAGAATGTAAAAGTTGCCACAACACTCGCATCCCCCGTTTTCACAAGTATGACGTAGAGAATCCATGATATCGCAATACCTAGAATCGTACCAAATGAAAGACCAAATAAAAACGTATCATTCCAAACAATACTAGTCCACTTTTCAGAGGAAAGTCCGGCAATCATAAGAACAAATCCCCCAATTAAACACTGTAAAGCTACCATCCAAAGCGAATCAACAAAGTGAGCATTTTTTTTGGTATAAACTGTACCTAATGCCCACGAGAGAGCTGATAATATTCCAAATATAATCCCTGAAATGGAAACATGGCTGGAAAATCCTTCTGCGCTGACAGAAATGACTCCAAGAAAACCCAGAATAAGTCCCAATACTTTAGGTATGGTCATCGATTCCCCTAACCATAGCCAAGCAAGAAGACCTACTAAAATAGGTTGAAAATAGACAATTACAGAGAATAAACCTGATGGTACTAATTTAAGCCCCTCTGTTTGCAGCCCATAGAACAAAGCAATATTTAATGTGCCGGTAATAACATATATTTTCCAATTCTTTCGCCATTGAATTCGGGCACGTGTTTTCCAAATGACAGCACCAAGGAGCACACCGCCCAATAAACACCTAAGGCCAGCAAAAAGCAAAGGAGGTGTAAATACCAAGGCAAGTTTATAAATTGGCCAGGAAACACTCCAAATAATGATTAAGCCTGCCATCATTAAGTACCATTTTAAATTCATCAGATCTTTTCTCCCTCAGTTTTATTGTACAAAATGACAGACACATATACTTAGACTTATAGAGCCTATCACCTATCTAATATAAAAAACATAACTTTCATAGAATACGCCCCTTCGTTAAATATTTCAATTAAGAAGTTTTGATAAAATTTCTCCTGACTGTTAGAATCACAATGTAAAAAAGAAAGAGAAAGAATCCAAAAGGACTCTTTCTCTCATCAATCTATATAAATTAATACTTAATTTCTGCGATCATCAAACCAGCCAATTAAATGCTGTAAACGCTCCAAGCGATGCTTTGGTTTACCAGAGCGGGAAAGTTCATGGGTTTCATCCGGGAAGCGGATGAGCTTTGTTTCCACACCCAGGCGCTTAAGTGCGACATACCATTGCTCTGCCTGTTCCATTGGACAGCGTAAGTCTTGTTCGCTGTGCAGGATGAGGATAGGTGTTTTAACATTGCGAGCATGGTGAAGCGGTGATATTTCTAATAGCTTGTGTGCATCATCCCATAGATCCGCATGTCCGTGCTGCCATTCAGTAAAGAAGAAACCAATGTCACTTGTTCCATAGAAGCTGTGCCAGTTACAAATACTGCGCTGGGTAACGGCAGCTTTGAAACGGTCTGTACGAGTGACAACGACGTTGGTCATATACCCGCCGTAGCTTCCTCCAGTGACGAATAATTGATCCTGGTCGATGTAGTTAAAGTTTTCTAGGACATAATCTACACCTGCCATGATATCTTCATAATCCATACCGCCGTAATCACCGATAACGGCGTTGACAAAGTCATGGCCATAGCCATGGCTTCCTCTTGGATTCGTGTAAAGCACCACATACCCTTTAGCCGCCATCAATTGCATTTCATGGTGTAAGCCATTACCATATGCCGTGGCTGGACCGCCATGAATTTGGAGGATCATCGGATAGGTTTTTCCTTCCTCAAAACCATAAGGCTTTAAGATCCAGCCTTCCGTATCCTGACCATCTGTACTCTTGTAATGGAAATTTTCAGGAGTGCTTAAATGAACCTCACTGAATAGCTCTTTATTCCAATCAGTCAGCTTAACAACGTTATTCACATCGTTTAAGTCCTGAGTAACCAAATCTCCTGTAGAATGAGGAGTAGCCATCACAAGGACCGCTTGATCATCATTTACGATATCAAAAGAAGTAACGGAAGCGACAGAAGGGGACAGGGCTGCTGAAACCTTTCCTTCCAGATTTACCTTGAATAACTGACAATCTCCACCAACCGTTGCATCAAAGTAAATGTTAGAGCTTGCAGAGTCCCAAATGAGTCGTTGCTCTGCCGTGTCATACTTCGCATCGACACCGACAAGATTTCCAACTGTGTAATCAAAGCCTTCTGTTAAATTCGTAAATTCACCAGTTTCTACAGAAAACAAAAGAACATTCGCATTACCCTGGCTTCTTTCACCACGTGCATGACCAACAGCCGCTATCCATTTACCGTCTGGAGAAACAGAAGGTGAATAGACATATCCATTTGCTTGATAAAAAAGTGCTTCTTCCTTTGAAGCAATATCGTATTTCCAAATTGCAGGGAGGTAGCCCCATTCTTTATCTTCAGCCTTTGTTCCAACATAAAATAAGCTTTTTCCGTCTGGTGTGAAACGCGGCTGGGAGAAATCATGCTCTCCTTCAGTAAGCTTCGTAAATGACTTTGTCTCTACATCAAATAAATAAACATGCTTTCGATCTTCGTTATAAATACCAGCTCCGTCACCTTTATAACGAAGGCGAGTGATTACCTTCACATCACTTTTTTCTTCTTTCTTCTCTTCGTCCTTATCAGAGGTAAGTTTCAATTCCCCACTAATGGTAACAGCAAGCTGCTTTCCGTCCGGAGACCAGGTAAAATCACCAATTCCTTGCTTAACGTCTGTTAATTGGATTGCTTCGCCGCCATCAGTATGTAAAAGCCAAACTTGATTTTTTCCTGTACGATTTGAACGGAAAGCAAGTGTTTTTCCATCCGGTGACCACTTTGGAGCCGTATCTTTTACTATGCTATCTTTAGAATAATGAGAGGTAAACTGTCTGCCTTGCCCGTTTAAATCAGTTATGTAGATAAAAGAATAGTACCCATCCTTTTCTTTATCAACATGAGTTAAAACATAGGCCACTTTGTCTTTGGTAGGGGATACCTGTGGATCTCCAACAAACTTAAACTTACATAAGTCTTCTGCCGTAATAGGGCGTTTTGTCATTCTTTTTTCCTCCTTATTTAGCAAGCTATAAGACTATCTTAACATTTCGATAATCGAAATAAAATAACTTTTTCTGTATTTTCGCAATAAAAAGAATACTTAGTAGCTTGGTCTTTAACACCCATATTATTTTAGTAGGAGCAAGATTATGTTTTTTAAATAATTTTTCTTCTTTCTACTAAGTAAAATAGAAATGCCTTCTATCTTTGTTGAAAGTAAGCATATATTAATGCTTGCTTTTTGAAGGTATTAAAAGATACTTCAGCTTTAGTAAGATACTCAAAAGGTTTAACCATTTCTATAATTTATGACTTTGGTTGTATTTAAATATTATATTAATAAAGTTATGATATTTGGATGAAATGGTTTGAAAACAGTTGTTCTTAGGATCTATTTTTCCGAATACAATTGATTTTATAAATCATTTAAATGACTAAAATAGTTTTATGAAAAGAGAGAAGGTATTTTTGAAATGTCTTTGGGTTCATTAGTAATTGCTTTATCAATAATGAAGATAGACAATGATATGTTAAAAAATTTAGGAATTTCTATCGGGATTTTGGTTTTATTTATCCTTTTTAGAAACCTATTTACCAAGTATGTGTTCCAGTTGATTTTAAAATTGACTAGAAAAACACCCACTGATTTTTTCACACAGATATGTTTAAGTTTTGAACGTCCTTTAGGCTGGTTCTTTATTATTTTTGGTTTGTACCTGGCGATGGATTATTTCCCTTTTATAGATCAACATAATACGATATTTTTAAAATTATTGCGTTCCATGATCATTGTTTTAATTACATGGGGATTATTTAATTTGTCCTCTCCTACTTCGGGATTATTAATCAGTGTGAATCAAAAAATCAACAATAAAATAGATTTAATCCTTATTCCGTTTATTTCAAGAGCAATCCGAGTCGTCATGATCGCCATCAGTATCAGTATTATTGGCCAGGAATTTAATTATGACGTGAATGGATTGGTCGCAGGTCTTGGATTAGGGGGACTTGCATTTGCTCTGGCTGCCAAAGAAGCGGTCGGCAATTTAATTGGCGGGGTCGTGATTGTAACCGAAAAGCCGTTTTCGATTGGTGATTGGATCTTAACTCCGAGTGTTGAAGGTATAGTAGAAGATATCAATTTCAGAAGCACAAAAGTCCGTACTTTTAGCCAGGCTCTCGTAACCGTGCCGAATGCCACACTTGCAAACGAAGCAATTACAAACTGGAGCCGAATGGGGAAAAGAAAGATCGATTTTCACTTAGGGCTCAATTATCAAACTACAAGAGAAGAACTTGAAAGAGTCGTTCATCGGATCGAACAATTATTGAGAACGCATGAAGAGATCCATCCGGATACGATTATGGTGGCATTCGATCATTATAATGAAAGCAGCCTCGATGTTCTTGTCTATTTTTTCACGAATTCTACTGTTTGGACAGAACACGTTAAAATCAAACATGAAATCAACTTAGAAATCATGGGGATATTAGAGGAAGAGGGAGTAGAAGTTGCTTTTCCAAGCCGAACCATTTACGTATCTCCACAAACAAGTGAAGAATTTCAATCAATGGTTTCCGTTGATTGACTCATGTGTTGCTACATACACTCTGGACATACTGTGTGTAGCAAAATAAAAACCACCTACCCAATTTTATATATTGCACAGGAATTGCACACAATTTCTAGAAACAATGGAATATGCAAGGGGTTCGGAATGAGTCCATTCCGAACCCCTTTTGTCGACAAACTGAGCTGGCTAAGTTTTTCTTAGCCAGCTTTTTCTATTTTAAAATTAAAATAATTAACATTTGGCAATTGCGATAACAAATAAATTTGCATTCTTAATTTGGTAATTACGACTAAGATACTATATTGCAATATTAACTTCACTTAACTATTAGTGTAATAGGTAAAAGCGTTAACGGTTTAAACTATTACTTTTTACCTAATTTATAGTCAATCTTTATCTCATCGAAGTTATATTCATAATAGTTTATTCATAGTGTTAAAAGTATTAAATCAATGAACAAATTTAAAATAAAAGGGGTTGAGTTTTTGTTAAAGAACAAGAAATTAATGAATGTCGTTTCACGATTTTTAACAGTACTATTGTTATTTACTCTTGGGAGTCCCAGTTTTGCAGTTGAAAATAATCCTTCTACGAATATACATACCTTCACTAGCCCAAAACTAAATTACCCAGATAAAATTAGCTCAAAATTAACTGATGAATTTAATAGCGAGAAATATGTAACCTATATAATAAAGTTGTCTGAACAACCAGATGTGATGAGTATTTCTAATAATTCACTTCATAAGTTCAAGGCCAAAAATGTAACAGCTAGGACGGCTGTTCTAAACACGAGATCTGTCGTTGTGAATTCATTAAGAGAAGCTTCAACTAGAACCCAAGCTAGTTTAATGGACTACTTGGATGATAAAAAGGCATCTGGAGATGTGAAAGATTATAAGAGTTTCTATATTGTAAACTCTATGGCTATTACAAGTACAAAAAAAGTTATGGAAGAAATAGCAAAACGCAATGACGTAGCAAAAGTCCTTCCCAATGAAACGGTACAATTAAATGATAATCAAAGCACAGAAACTTCATCATCTAACAATGAAACTAAAAAAGAAGTTTCCCAAGGAGATAGAAATAGTCCTAAATCGGATGAGCCTGTAGATCCAAATATTCAATGGGATATTAATTTAATAGGTGTTCCGAAAGTATGGAAACAAGGGATTGATGGTAAAGGTATTGTAGTCGGTAGTTTAGATACCGGGGTTGATTATACTCACCCAGCGTTATTTAGAAAATGGAGAGCTGTGGATGAAAATGGAAAAGTATCAAATCCAGAATTAAGCTGGTTTGACCCTACTCCTAGGCATACCATTTTGCCTTTTGATGGAATAGGGCATGGGACACACACCATGGGTATTATGGTTGGTTCGGAAGAAAATGGTACACACAAAATTGGTGTGGCGCCTGGAGCTAAATGGATGTCTGCTCGAATATTTGATTCAAGTGGACACACTACCACTGAAATTTTACTTGAAGCAGGACAATGGATGTTGGCACCAACTGATGCAGAAGGAAACTTACATCCAGAGTTGGCACCCGATGTAATAAATAACTCTTGGGGAGGGGGACCAGGATTAGATGAGTTCTACCGCCTTATTGTTCAGGCATGGAAGGCAGCTAATATTGTGCCTGTTTTCTCTGCCGGGAATACAAATTCACCGTATAAAGCTGAACCTGGCACCGTTGCCAATCCAGCAAATTATCCAGAATCATTTGCAGTGGGTGCAACGGACAAATTCAATAATTTAGCAGATTTCTCCTTAAGAGGTCCATCTCCATATGGTCAAATCAAACCAGATGTTTCTGCGCCTGGTGTAAAGGTTCTTTCAAGTTTTCTAAATGGATCCTATGTTGAAGAAGATGGGACTTCGATGGCTGGACCAATTGTTGCCGGAGTTGCCGCGTTAATGCTACAAGAAAACGCATCTTTAGATGTAGATAAATTAGAATACATCATAAAACAAACCGCAACACCAATGACAAATAGTGACTATAACATTAGTCCTAACAATGGGTATGGATATGGTATTGTAAATGCTTATAATGCAGTTCAAACTGTTACTTCTGGGGTTGGTACCCTTACAGGTAAGGTAACTACACCAGGCGAGGACAATGAAAAACCAGTTATTGAGTATACGCCAATTAAACTAGCTTACACGAACGACGATAATCTCCATTTAGATATATCCGTAAGCGATAATATAAATGTTGGTACTGTAGAGGCTTTTGCCCGAATAACTGGAGACCAGGATTGGACATCTATTCAGATGGACCAAATATCGGGAGATAACAGACATGGCGTTTTCGAAGGACTAGTGCCAAGTGTCTTAGAAACGACAGCAGGCGTAGAATATTACTTTAAAGTTAGTGATTTTGGAAATAATCAAGTGACTACAGATATCAACTCTATTACGATTACGGATGGGGTTACACCAGGGTATTTTCAAAATTTCGAAGAAAACTTTGATGGTTATAAGATTTACGGAAAGAACAATACTTGGCAGTGGGGAGAACCTACTAGAGGTCCAGATTCTGCATTCTCTGGAAAAAAAGTCGTAGGTACAAATTTATCTGGAGCATATTATCCTAATTCAACAGCTGACTTACAATTGCCGACTATAAATTTATTAGATTCACCAGGAGGAGCCATTCTTTCTTTTAAGCAATGGTATGACTTAGAACAGGACAAAGATTTTGGTACAGTTTACATTTCAGCAAATTCAACAGGCAACGTATACATGCCAATAGAAACCATTACAAGTTTTAACGGGAAATGGGACACAAGATATATTGACCTTAGAAATTATGGTGGACAGCAAGTAAAAGTTAAATTGGAGCTAACTTCTGATGATGAAGTTCAGAATTTAGGATGGTACATCGATGATGTTTCTCTTGAAACTGACCATACTCCACCTGGTGCACCAAGTAATCTAAGTGGATATGCTGATCCATTAAATTTTATCAATCTAAAATGGGATGCTCCACAAGACAATGATGTGCAATTTTACAATGTATACCGTAGTACCACACCAGGTTCAGGCTACGAAAGCAGTGGTGGTTCAGTAACTCCTGATTTTATAGATACTTGGGTTGATGGTAAAGGTCCTTTTTATTATGTTGTTACTGCTGTAGATTATAGTGGAAATGAAAGCGTCTATTCTAATGAAATAAGTGTAAGTTTAGAAAGTAATCCAAAAGTAATTTTTCAGGACAACTTTGATGGACCGGATGATAACGGATGGACCCATTCTGGAACAATTGATGAATGGGAAAGAGGTAAGCCTCAAGGTGGGCCATCAGAAGCGAGTTCTGTTCCGAACGTTTGGGGAACAGATCTTGATGGGAATTATGAGGATAATAGTGATTATTCCTTATATTCACCAATTATAGATCTCTCAAACACAATTCATCCAATCGTGGCTTTCCAAGATTGGTTTCAAATTCAAGGCTACACGTACGGGAAGCCTCTGGACGATGTAAGTTTCGAAATATCCTCGGACGGAGGAACAAGTTGGACAAAAATCCAGGACTATAATGGTCTTTATGGAAATTCATGGTTCCAAGATGGTTTCAATTTAGAGGCATATAAAGGGAAACAAGTTCAATTTCGCTTCCACCTTACATCGAACGAATCTCTGAACTATGCTGGGTTTTACCTTGATGATTTTCAAGTATTAGATGTAAATGATAATGTAGCAGCAAGTATTCTATCGCATAATAGACCTGATATACATTCAGTCAAGTCGACAACAAATATAAAAAACGAAAGCAATAAATCCTCAAACACTGTTATATCTACTCCAAAAGAAGAGACTAGTGGGGTAATTGCAAATGGTCTACCTATTATAGGTTCGACAGTCACACTTTTGGAAACAGGTCAATCGGTCATTACTGACCCAAGGAATGGTACTTTCAAAATTAATGCTCTTCCTGGTACCTATACAGCTCGTGCAGAAGCATACGGATATTATCCGGAAGATCAAACGATTACGATAACGGATAATGAAACTACTACTGCAGACTTTAGTTTAGAGACTATTCCACATGGCATGATACAAGGTGTAATAACAGATCAAACAACCGGTCAACCGATTTCCCATGCTCGTATTATGGTTATGGAGGATGCGAGAGTTTCTCCAGTTTATACAGATTCTAATGGTATGTATACATTGGATTGTTTAGCAGGTGACTATACTTTATCTGTATCAGCTCCTGATTTCTATGATCAGCAACTAAAGGTAACAGTGGCAGGAGGACAAACGACTTCAACTAGTGTTGGTTTAAAATCATTTACCGGTCTTTCAGGTGAACTGGGATATGATGATGGTTCTATGGAATCTACTACAGCATTTAATAAAGCTGGTACTTTACAGGCTGTTCTTATGACTCCTGATACGAATACGGTTGAAGTAACTGGGGCTAAAATAATGTTCTTCGATGAAAGATTCCCGGCGCCAGGTGGAACTGATTTTAAATATGCTTTATATGATGCTAGTGGACCTAAGGGTGCCCCTGGAAAAATGATTGCCTGCCAATTGAAGGGACTGCTTTACGAAATGGGGATTGGACCACCGTTCACTTTGATACAGGAGTTATAATACATGGTGATTTCTATATCGTGGTTATTCAAACGGCAGATTATCCATATAGCCCTGGATTAGGAAATGATATAGATGGAGCATTTAATGGACGTGGTTGGATTTATATCGATAGCGGATGGCAAAAAGCCCTTCCTCAGCAAGGAAACCTGATGATTCGTGCTTTAGTTAAAGATGAAGTAAATGCACCTGTCATCACTTCACCAGTGAATAAAACCTTTACGAAAGAATCACACGTAACTGTTACGGGTACATCGAGTGCAAATGGCACATCAATAAGCCTATTTAATGGTTCATCTTTAGTTGGAACCGGGACCGTGGAGAGTGGTCAATTCAGCATTCCAACTACTCTAAATGCTGGTTCCAATGAATTAACTGTTAAAGCTGAAGTGGAAGGAAAAGAAACTGATTCGTCGTTACCTGTTAATGTTACTCTTGATCAAACCGCTCCGGTTGTAAATGTTATAACTCCGGATGATGGCTATAAGACGAATAAGGATGTTGTAACAGTTAATGGTTTAGTAAGGGATGACAATCTAAGTAGTTTAATGATTAATGATCAAAATGTAAAAATAAATTCGGATGGAAGTATCTCTTATAGAGTTATAGTAGATCCAGGGGAAAATACCATTACGATTAAAGCAAGAGATCTTGCCGGAAATGAAACAGTTGTTACAAGAAAAGTAATCGTAGATCCGAACCTAGGAGGTGGCGGAGATAATCCAATACCACCCACAAATACAGCACCAACCGCAAGCGATGTGAAAGTAACAGGAACACCAAAAGCAGGTTCCGTACTAACAGGGTCGTACACATACCATGATGCAGATAACGATCAAGAAGGAACATCCATCATAAAGTGGTCACGTGCAGATGATTCAAAAGGTACAAACAAACAGGTAATTAGTGGTGCAACGTCACCATCCTATACTCTTACTAGAGACGATCAAGGAAAATTCATCTCTATGGAGGTTACTCCGGTAGCGAAAACTGGCGAAACAAAGGGAGTAGCGGTAAGTAGTGAGTATGTTGCCATTAATAAAAATTCAGCACCTAAAGCAACAAAAGTAACTGTAACAGGTAATGCAAAAATAGGCTCTTCTCTAACAGGAGCTTACACATACCAAGATGCAGATAACGATCAAGAAGGAACATCCATCATAAAGTGGTTTCGGGCAGATGATTCAAAAGGTAAAAACAAAAAGGTAATTAGTGGTGCTATATCAAAGTCTTATACTCTGACTGGAGCCGATCAAGGAAAATTCATTTCTATGGAGGTTACTCCGGTAGCGAAAACTGGCGAAACAAAGGGCGTAGCGGTAAGCAGTAAGTATGTTGCCATTAATTCAGCACCTGCTGCAACTAACCTTAAGGTACTAGGTACAGCAAAAGCAGGGTCTACTCTCACAGCTGTGTACACATACAAAGATAGGGAAAACGATAAAGAAGGCAACTCTATTATTCAATGGTACCGTGCAGATGATAGTAAAGGAAAAAACAAAAAAGCTATACTAGGTGCAAAAGGAACTACGTATAAGGTTGCAAAAAGTGATCAAGGGAAGTTCATTTATTTTACAATAATGCCAGTTGCGAAAGTGGGAGAAAAGATTGGTAAAGTTGTATCTAGTTCTTCAGTATCTGTAACAAAACAATACAACGGACACTTTACATTAGATGTTATAAAGAGTAAGAGGGACATAGACAAACTCGTATCAATTATCAAAAAGGATTATGCAGATTCGAATGTTGTTATTAATAAAATAGGCTCATATTATAAACTTTCAGTGAATTTTGTTGATAAGAAACGTGCGGAGGCTGTAGCGAAAGATTTGAAGAGACGTAAGCTTATCAATAAATATTATTTATATTAAAAATTACAGACGGAGAGTAATGCTCCGTTCAGATTATGGAGAAAGTAATTTTTCTTCACAAGTATTTTTCTTTTTCTCATCAACTTTTAGAATTTTCAATACAAAAATTAATTGAATTATTGAAAAAAAAAGATCCTCACACACCTAGCCTTGGTTGGTTAGGTATGTGGTGGTCTTTTTCATATAATAAGAGGGTTCTATTGGATAAAACCTAGTCCGTCAGCAGTCAAAATGTCCAATAAGAAGGTTCTATTGGACAAACCCCACCGTCAGCAGTCAAAATGTCCAATAAAAGGGCTCTATTGGACAAAACCTAGTCCATGAGCAGTCAAAATGTCCAATAAAAGGGCTCTATTGGACAAAACCTAGTCCATGAGCGGTCAAAATGTCCAATAAGAGGGTTCTATTGGACAAACTCCAGCCATCAGCAGTCAAAATGTCCAATAAAAGGGTTCTATTGGACAAAACCTAGTCCATGAGCAGTCAAAATGTCCAATAAGAAGGTTCTATTGGACAAACCCCACCGTCAGCAGTCAAAATGTCCAATAAAAGGGTTCTATTGGACAAACTCCGCCGTCAGCAGTCAAAATGTCCAATAAGAGGATCCTATTGGATAAAACTTGGCGCGTGGCCAGTCAAAATGTCCAATAAAAGAGCTCTATTTGAACAAAACTTGGTCAATGAGCGGTCCAACTGTTCAATATTAAACCTCCACATCTTTGGACAAAAACGGGCTATTCACAGCCTTTTTTATGTATTATTTTGTGTAAATTTTACCAATTATGAATACTATATCAAGATATAAGTCCAATTCATTCTAATTAACGAGAGGGTGATGAAAATGGCAAAAAAATCAAACAACAACAAACAAAAATCCGCAGCCTCGAAGAATGGAAATAACAAAATCAATAATTCGAAAACAGCTAACCAAAAGAAAAAGAAAAAATAGACTGAACGATATATTCATTTTAAAGAGAAGAAGATGCAAACATGAAATGATCCCCTTTATGAAGACAGATAAAAGAAAGCATACTAATCTGTCTAATATAGAAGGGATTTTCTTATGGAGATATAACATACGAAATTTAGAGTGCCAGGTCAGGTGGGTCCGATAATAAATTAATAGAAGTACTTTAAGAAAAAAAGTTTTGGAACAACGCAAAACCTCAGTAAGAAATTAGTGTCTCTTTTTGAAATTTAAAAAGTATGTATACTAGTAATTTTTTTAGAAGATAAATAACCTTGAATAAAATATACTATTATTAAACAATCTTAAATTTTCAGTTAAATAAATTTAAGATAGATATCTTAATAAAGATGTGAGTATAAAACATAGCAAATGTTTATCCATCTGATTGGCATTTCCATTTGCTAAAGAACCACAATTCTACAGGAACAAGTTTTGAGCACAGCTAGCAAAAAGATAATAAACATAAATAAAGGAGAGACAACAATGCTGTTAAATAAGGGGCAAAAGCTTTTGTTTATTGGGGATTCCGTTACGGATTGTGAAAGAGAGAAACCGGTAGGAGAAGGATTGTTCGGCGCGCTGGGAAAAGGCTATGTATCTTTCGTCGATGGGCTTCTTCAGGCTGTTTATCCGGACTTAGAAATCCGGGTCGTCAATAAAGGGAATAGTGGAAACACGGTTCGGGATTTGAAGGAAAGATGGCAAGAGGATGTGCTTGATCAGAAGCCAGACTGGTTAGCTGTTATGATCGGCATAAATGATGTTTGGCGGCAATACGATACGCCATTCATTAAAGAATGGCATGTCTATTTGAATGAATACGAGGAAACGCTTCGGATGTTGATTAAGGAGACAAAGCCGTTTGTAAATGGGATCGTATTGATGACACCTTTTTCTTGGAAAGTAATGAACATGATGCAATGCGCCGAACGATGGATCAATATGGAGCGGTTGTAAAACGCATTGCCGCTGAGAATGACTGTTTGTTCGTCGATACGCAAGCTGCGTTTAATGAAGTGCTAAAGGATCTATATACTGCCACATTAGCGTGGGATCGTGTCCATCCAAGCGTTGCTGGGCATATGGTGCTGGCGAGAGCTTTCTTGAGGAAAATGGGATTTGACTGGAACAGAATGTAACCAAAACTAGGGGAGCAAGGGTAAAAGTGTTCCTATCTACTGAAATTACGAGGAACTGCCAATTGAGGAGGAGAAAAAATTGATACATGAAATCATCGATATTCGGACGGAGCATTCTGAGGCCAAACTATATACTTACATACTGGATAACTCTCCAGAAATAGATCGTAATCGAAAACGTCCAACGATCATTATATGTCCCGGAGGAGCATACGGATTTACGTCAGATAGAGAAGCTGAGCCCATTGCGATTAAAATGAATGCGATGGGATTTAACGCATGTGTTTTAAGATATAGTGTTTCTCCAGCTGTTTTTCCGACAGCACTTTTAGAACTGTCAACTGCAGTAGCTCTTATCAGAAAAAATGCTGAACAATGGCATGTCGATAAAAATAAGGTTATCGTTACTGGCTTTTCTGCTGGTGGTCACTTAGCGGCAAGCTTAGGAGTTTTCTGGAATAGAAGTTTTTTATCAGAAAGCTTAGGGATTTCAAACGAAGAGGTAAAACCCAATGGAATTCTATTAAGTTATCCGGTTATTACTTCTGGGACGCATGCCCACAGAGGTTCTTTTGTTGCGTTGTTGGGGGAAAACTATGATTCGCTTTTAGATGAGGTTTCGTTGGAAAAACAGGTAACAGATCAAACGCCGCCAACCTTCTTATGGCACACATTTACAGACGAGGCTGTTCCCGTAGAAAATAGTTTACTATTTGCGGATGCCCTTCTAAAAAATAAAGTATCCCTGGAAATGCATATTTATCCCGAGGGGGCACATGGTTTGTCCCTTGGCACAGAAGAGACGAAGGGAAAAGATGAGGAATGGACACTGCAGCCTGAAGTGGTTAATTGGATTGAGATGGCAGGACGCTGGATAAAAGGGCTTTAACAACTAAGGAGGTAATGCAACTAATGAATAAAATAAGTAAATTACCAAGAAGTTCACCAGAAGAACAAGGAATATCTTCAAGTGCTATTTCTCGATTTTTGGATTATATCAAGGAACAGGAGCTAGAACTTCATAGTTTGATGATAGTGCGCCATGGCCATGTCATTGCTGAAGGATGGTGGCACCCGTACCGGAGTGACCGTGAACATATGCTATTTTCCTTGACAAAGAGTTTCACATCCATTGCGATCGGTTTTGCGATAACGGAGGGTCTTTTATCGTTGGAGGATACTCTTGCATCCTTTTTCCCTGAAATAGAGATAAAACATAAAAATGAATTTAGGGACATACAAGTTCGGGATCTATTAACATTGAGTGCTGGACATGAAAATGCCACAATGGGCTGGGATTTACAGCAGATTGAAGGAAGCTGGGTTGAGTACTTTTTGAATATACCACTGGACCATGAGCCAGGAACACGTTTCCTCTACAATACAAGTGCTACACAGATGCTTTCTGCGATAGTACAACGGGTTGCAGGATTACCATTAATTGATTATCTCGAGCCAAGGCTGTTCGAACCGCTCGGGATTTCCAGACCATATTGGCAAACCTCACCGGAAGGCCATAACACTGGCGGACACGGTATGAGCCTGAAAACAGAGGATATTGCTAAGTTCGGACAATTCCTATTACAGCAAGGCTTCTGGGAAGGCAGGCAGCTGCTGGATAAAAATTGGATCAAGGAAGCAAGCTCATTTCAAATCGATAATGGGGATAATAAGGAAGACGATTGGCAGCAAGGATATGGCTTTCAATTTTGGCTTTCCCGGCATGGGGGTTTCCGGGCGGATGGTGCGTTCAGCCAGTTTTGTATCGTCCTTCCGCAACAAGATGCGGTTGTCATCATAACGAGCGGCACTCACGAGGGTCCGAGTATTTTGAATTTAGTTTGGGAGCATTTATTGCCTGCAATGAGTGATCGTTCACTGCCTGCTGACGATGAATCTAGAACCATTCTAAATCTACAATTGAACCATTTAATGCTACCCACACCTAAGTTGATGAAAACCTCTCCGCTCGATGAAATCGTATCTAATCGAGTATTTAAAATGGATGCAAATGAGAAAAACATAAAAGAAGTTTCCGTAATATTTAACTCGGATTCTTGTACATTTGTTCTTAAGGATGACCGCGGGGAACATCAGATTATATGCGGCTATCAGGAATGGATCGAGGGAGCGACAACCCTGTTTGACAATGCTCTTCATTCCGTGTATTTGCCGACTGAAATAACGGTATGCGCAAAAGCAGGCTGGAGGAGTGAACATGATTTCGAAATGAGCTGGTGTTTTGTCAATACTCCTTTTACTGACACAGTCGTGTGCCATTTTGATGGCCAACAAATTCAACTAAACCGTACAGTGAATACTGATCAAAGCGTAACGCGTCCTACTTTTATCGGCAAAATGGTCCAACTATAGCTGATGACCTTGGGCATTTCTTTCAGACTGTAGAAGGATTTGGCACCAAAGTTTAAAAGGTAAAATTTTTATCCTTAATTGACCCAACAACCTGTTGTCTGTATAATCGGTTTTAATATAAAAGTTCGCCACTTATATTTCGTATAAAAGGAAGCGTTTATAATGTTGAATCTTACTGAAACGGAAGAGCTTTTGTTATTTCATCCCATCCAATCCGCGGGTCCGATTCCGACGGTATGTGATCCGGATGGAGTGTATCCTTATGAGAGTTTTGTAGAAACAGCTGAGAGACCATCCTTAATCAAGGTAAAAATGATTATTATGGAAAACAGCTCACTCAAAGTTAAGATCTGTCCCGATTTAGGGGGAAGGTTTTCTCTTTATTTGATAAAACAAGTGACAAAGAAATTTTATACGATTCCGGTTCTGTAAAACCTGTGCGCATTTTGCCGAGAATGGCCTTTCTTAGTGGTGGAATTGAAGTCAGTTTTCCCATTTCACATACACCTGTTCAAATCGAATCCGTACAGTTCAAGGCGAAAATAATGAATAATCGGATTTATCTTTGGTGTGGAGAACAGGAAGTCCGTTATGGGATGCAGTGGACAATTGAATTTTCATTAGGAGAGTTTGACCACTTTTTAACACAAAGATCATCATTTTATAACCCGACTCCAAAGAGTCACGCATGGATGTCATGGTCTAATGCGGCTTTACCTGTTAGAAATGATACGGAACTATATTTTCCTGAGGGGGACGTACTCTATCATGGTCATGAAATTAAAACGATTCATTGGAATAGTGAAGAGTCGGTTCGATTGAGTCAGTTTGACCATATGGCAGGTTTTTTTTGGGAAAGTGCTGCAACCAACGCTTTTGGTGTTTTTACACCTAGTCTAGGTACTGGGCTTTATCATATATCTGATAAAAATGAAGTCCCAGGCATAAAGCTGTGGACATATGGCATTGGCAGGGATGAAAAGTGGGCATATAACACTTCGCTAAAAAAGAGTCTTACGTTGAAATACAAGCTAGGCCGATTAAAGACCAATCTATTAAAGATGAATTGGCCTCTGGTGAAGAAAAGGTATATTGTGAATATTGGATTCCTGTCTCAGAAGCACGTAAGATCAATGAGATGACAATGCCAACGGTTCAGTTGATTCCACAAGAAGAAATTCCAAGGTTTAACTGGACTAGACGAACAAAGGTTATACCATGGATCGAGCTTTTAAATGCATTCGAGAATGAGACCCCAAATAATATACCTGTTCCTCCCGATCCAATTCATAATTCATCGCCGCCTTCAGGAATGTTTGAATTGGAACCAGCCCTATTATGGGCTATGAAGCATTCTGATAACGATCAAAAAGATGTATGGAATTTTTATTTAGGTGTCTGGCATGCAGGAAATGAAAGGTATGAAGAAGGGTTACGAGTCCTGTCAAATGTTAGAAACGACTTTGCTCGATTAGTTGAAGCAAGAATATATTTGCGTAATAAAAATTCACCACGAGAATGCATTAAGGCTCTTTCTAAAATAAAAATCCTTTCTCTAGCTTTACACCCTCAGGTCATCATCGAAAGAGATTTAGCATTAAAATCGATGGGTGAAGAGCAGTTGGATGAAAGAGAGTACTGGCTGGAACAATTAAATGCCCTAAATGACGAAGATATAATTGAGCGAAGATGCCAATTGTTAGTTGATCAAAAAAGATATGAAGAAGCGAAAAAGTTATTGGAGTCAACAACCTTCTCGCTTGTTCACCAACGGTATAATCGTACAAATCTGTGGAATTTGATTAATGAAAAATTAGGGGCAGGCAGTGAGCCATTGCCGGATACACTAGGAGAAGACGCACTCGCTAAATTTGGCCAATATCGTGTTTTCGACGTTCAGGAATGAAACAGCCTGTAGTTCGGAAGGAATTCGTGAATCATTGTTATAGTATCGAATAAGTAAGATGAAAATACTTTTAAGGAAGTTAACTACATGGAAAAAAAGATAAATAATGAAAGTGTTATTCCTCTCTATTATCAATTAAAAGAAATTATTAAAGAAAATATCGAAAATGGTGATTGGCTCCCAGGAGATAAAATCCCTTCAGAATATCAGCTTATTTCAGAATATAATATTAGCCGAAATACCGTAAAAAAAGCGCTGGATGATCTCGTCCAAGATGGAATGTTAAATAGAATACAAGGTAAAGGAACATTTGTGTCTAAGCCAAAGCTGGAGCAATCACTAACAGGTTTCTACAGCTTCAGTAAAGTATTGAGAGATAAAGGAATGAATCCAAAGGATATCATTATTAGTCTTGAGAGCAAACAAGCTAATTCCCGGATTGCTAGAAAACTGCAAATTGAGGAAAATTCAGAGGTTATTGAGCTAAGAAGGCTCCGTTGTGCAAATGAAGAACCGATTATTTTGGAAACTTCCTACCTGCCTAAAGAAAAGGTCATAAATTTGACCAAAGAAAAATTAGAAAAAAATTCGTTATATGACATCTTGGAATTGGAATACGGTTTAATCGTTACAAAAGCAAAAGAAATATTTGAACCTGTATTAATTGGAAATTTTGAAAGTCAGCATCTTAATGTGAATGAAGGTTTGCCAGCTTTGCTATTAGAACGAATCGCATATGAGGCTAATGGCTTGCCGATTGAATTTTGTTCATCGATCGTTCGTGGTGATCGATGCCGATTCTACACGGAACTTATTTAAAAGTTAAATCAAATCAAGTTGACCCAACAACCCAACCATACTATAATTTAGTTATTGAATTTTCTAAATTTTATTATGGTTTTTTATTTTTGATTTTTAACTTGTACCAACAACCCATTTAAGGTACAACGCTGGTTCTTTAAAAGGAGATGGAGAAATGTCATTCGTCACAACCAAGGAACTTTTAGATGATGCATATTGGAACAACTATGCCGTAGGCGCTTTCGCGGTCCATAATTTAGAAATTTTGAAAGCTGTGGTTGTTGGTGCTGAATCTTTAGGTGCTCCAGTTATTTTTCAGACTACACCAGGAACAATTAAGTATTTAGGAATTGAGTATATCGTGGAGATGACGAAAATAGCAGCTGAAAAAGCTAAAATCCCCATTGCCTTACATTTAGATCATGGGGACAGCTTTAAAACAGTTATGCAATGCATAAGAGCAGGTTACACATCCATTATGATTGATGGTTCACACCTGCCTTTTGAGGAAAATATCCATTTAGTAAAAAAAGTAGTGGAGGCTGCCCATTTTGTAAATGTTCCCGTTGAGGCTGAATTAGGTACAATCGGGGGAGTTGAAGATGACCTCTCTGTCGAAGATGCCAATGCTCAATTAACAAATCCCGATTTAGCAGAAGAGTTTGTCCTTCGCACAAATATTGATTCCTTTGCTCCTGCTTTTGGAACTGCTCATGGCTTATATAAAAGTGAGCCTAAATTAAATTTTGAACTACTTGATGAAATCAATAAACGTGTGAAATGCCCGATTGTCATGCACGGGGCATCTGGAGTTCCAGAAGAAAGTGTTCGTCATTCACTAAACTATGGCGTTGCTAAGGTTAATTTTTCAACGGAGTTAAAAATCGCTTTTGCAGAAAAATTAAGAACGTTTATGATGGACAATCCAACACAGGAAGATCCTCGAAAGTATTTTGTCCCGGCACGAGAAGCAGTCGAGAAGATCGTAAAACAAAAAATAGAGATGCTTCAAAAGACTCCTAGATTTGTATAAAAAGGGTGATAGATTTGATTACAACGGTTACCCTAAATGCTGCAATTGATAAAACTTATTTTATAGAAAACTTTAGCTTAAATCGTGTTAATCGTACTCATGGTAATGTGTTGATTGAGCCTGGGGGAAAAGGAATAAACGTTGCGAAAGTTCTTCAGCAGCTGGATATTCCCGTAAGTACGACCGGATTTGTGGGTGGCTTTAATGGAGAATTCATTCTAAACATGTTAGGGCAGAGGGGAATCCATCACAATTTTTTGAAAATAAACGGAGAATCGCGTATTTGCCTGAATATCATTGATAGAAAGTTAAATAGCCAAACTGAAATTCTAGAGGCTGGCGCTTCCATTCCTTCTGAAGACTGGACACAGTTTAAAAATAAATTAGAGAACATTGCCCATAATAGCGAGTTTGTTATTTTATCCGGCAGTTTGCCTAAAGGATTGCCTAATGATGCATATGCTGAACTAGTCAATCTCATCCATCATGCGGGAAGTAAAAGTATAATAGATACGAGCGGTATACCCTTGCAACATGTTATAGAAGCGAAGCCATTCATGATTAAACCGAATGAAGAAGAGCTCCTTTCTATTTGTGGGCGCGACAAGATGAGTGAAGAAGAAATCGCTGTTTATACAAACAAATGGAATTCTCAAGGTATCCCTTTTGTTGTGGTTTCACTCGGAAGTAAAGGTGTCATTGTATCTGCAGAAGGAAATGCCTACCGGGCTTCGCCTCCAATCATCGATCCCGTTAATCCAGTTGGGAGTGGTGACTCACTTGTAGCAGGAATTGCTGCTGGATTACATTTGAAATTGAAAATAGAAGATATCATTAAAATGGGGATCGCGGCAGGGACAGCAAATGCCCTTGAATCCATTGCAGGTTCGATCAATCTATCAAAATATAAACAGTTACTAAACGATGTGAAAGTGAAACAAATAAAGTAAAAGGCGCTTTTTAAAAAATATTAGGGGGAAGTAAAAATGAGTAATCTTTATACTTTCGATGAAATAATATCACAGCCAACGGCATTAGAAAAAACATATAAGATTCTTAACCAGTTCGAGGTTCAAGCAGATAAAGAGGATTTAATTTATCTATTTACTGGCTGTGGAACCTCCTATTATTTGGCTATTTCAGCTTCCAGGTATTTTCAAGCAGTGACTGGAAAAGTTGCTTTAGCTATTCCAGCTTCTGAAATTTTCATGTTTTCTAACCAGGTTTTTGCTCCTGGTAAAAAATATAAATTAATCGCCATTTCCCGCTCTGGAACGACTTCCGAAATCATTCAGGCATTAAAACATATTGAAGGTAATGAACAGGTTACCACCCTTGCAGTAACCTGCAATGGAGATACTGACATGGTTAGGTTATCTAACGAAAGTATTAGTTTAGACCATATTAACGAAAAAAGTGTGGTTATGACGCAATCATTTACCAATATGTTGTACGCGCTTCAACTTTTCTCTGCTACAATTTCAGGAGATAAGGAGATTTGGAGTGAACTAGAACGAATTCCTGCATTAATGGAAAAAGTGATTAGCGAAGTCGACGTGCTAAAACAAGTGGCTGAAAATGAAGAGTTTGAGAGTTTTATCTTTCTTGGAGCAGGCGTATACAATGGCTTAGCCCGCGAAGCTACCTTAAAGTTAAAGGAAATGACACAAACTCAATGTGAAAGTTACTCCAACTTAGAATTTAGACATGGTCCTATTTCAATTGTTAACGAAAAGACCGCTGCCATCATTTTTACCATGAATGACACTAAGAACTTAGATGGAGCGTTAATTCAAGATATTCGTAATTTTGGTGGGTATACCATTGCAATTGGTGATATTGAAAATGAAGATTTTGCCGACAAAGTGGTTAATATTCGTTCGGGATTAAGTGATTTAAACAAAACCGTTCTACTCATGCCTGTTTTACAAATGCTAGCCTACTATCGTGCAATAAAACTCGGGTTAGACCCAGACAATCCTAAAAATTTAACACAAGTTGTAAACGTTTCCTTAACGTAAAGGAGCTATGAAATGACATTCTCTTTAGGGATAGATATTGGCGGAACAAAGATCGCTGGCGCTTTAGTAGATAATAAAGGAGAATGCTATTTTCGTACAGAGCTGCCAAGCACTCCGAATGATAGAGAAAAAATGTTTCAACAAGTTGTAAGTGTAATTTCTAGTGTCCTGGACCAAGCAAATTACAAGATTGAGGATATTAAAGGAATTGGAATTGGTGTACCAGGAAAGGTTGATCAAGAGAATGGTATTGCCGTTTTTCAAAACAATTTGCCATGGGAAAATTTCCCGATAGTCAAGAGACTTAGACAACACTTTTCAACTACTATTTGTTTTGATAACGATGTCTACATGGCTGCTTATGGAGAGTGGTACCAATTAGGAAAAAAACAAAAGGAAACCTTTGTTTATAAAACGATTAGTACTGGGATTTCTTGTTGTACGATTCAAAATGGAGAATTTATACGTGGAGCAGGTTTTGCAGGAGAAATTGGGCTATCCATCGTCACAAAAACAACTTTACAAAGTAAGTATAAAAACAATGGATGCTTAGAAGCTGTCGCGGCAGGTCCTGCCATTCAAAGGATGGCAAATGATAAATTGAAACAAAAATTTGGCATGAATGGTACAAATCTTACCGTTTCATCTACCACACAAGATGTCATAGAGTTATATCGAAAAAATGACCCAATTTCTGTCGAGGTTATGAATGAGGTTTTTAAACACATGGCGACCGGAATATATACCATTACATGTTTATTGGATCCACATAAACTTGTTATTGGCGGTGGAGTCATCGACAATAATCCAGATCTTCTGGGGTTCATTAAAAGGGATCTAAAAAAAATCCTTACCCCTGAACAAATTGGAATTCTGGATAGGATTTATCCAAGTTCACTAAAAGGAAATGCAGGTTTAATCGGTGCCGGCCTCCGGTTACATTAGTCTCTAAAAGTACGCTTTATGGGGGGAGGAAATGAGAATGAAGATCATGACTTTTAATGTAAGAGTAAACGTCCCAGTTGATGGTGAAAATGCATGGCCAAATCGGATTGGGAAAGTGGCTCAAGTCATTAATCAGGAAAATCCTATCATTATCGGGATGCAAGAATTAAATAAAAAGATGATAAATGATATAAAAGATGAAATCCCCAACTACCAGTGGATCGGAAAACCAAGGCGGAAAGATGATGAATATTCCCCCATTCTTTTTCGTACAGATAGGATTGAATTACTTGATACGGGAACCTTTTGGTTATCTGAAACTCCTTTCGTTGAAGGAAGCAGCAGTTGGGATTCAGCTTATCCTCGCATCTGTACATGGGGAGAATTTTCATTAAAAGAAGATCCTCATCATAAGTTTCGTATATTTAATACTCACTTAGATCATGAGAGTGAGGATGCTCGTACCAATGGTGTGCGAGTTATTTGGGAAATGATAAGTCAACTAAATGAAAAAGAAGAATTACCCGTTATGTTAATGGGAGATTTTAATGATTATCCTAACAGTGATTCAATTCAATTTTGGGAAAATGAAGCTCAACTGATAAACGCATTTTCGATCATGACAACAGAAGAACATCTAAGAAACACATTCCATGATTTTAAAGGTGGATATGAGGGAGAACCTATAGATTATATTTTCACTTCCCCAAATATGAAACTAGTAGAAGCAGAAATAATAACAACAAAGATAAATGAATTATATCCCTCTGATCATTACCCACTGACATTAGTAGTAGATTTACCTAATTAGAAAGCGCTTTTATGAAGCAAATGCAAATTTAAAAATCCTCTTGTTTGCATAAAAACCGATCATGAAGGGTGTTTTAATGAAATTCGGAGAAGTTCGCGTAAAGATTTTGATTGCACTTGAAAAATAAATTTAATAAAGGTAGGTTCTTTATGAAGTTCGAAACGAGATTAATTAGCCCACTTGAAAAAGTTTTTCCAGATGAAGATTTGAAAGCAGCCTGCTATTACCGCACGACAGCTTTAATTAATGAGTATGTTTCGTTCCAACTAGCAGTAAAAGCAATGGAGCTTACACACAATTTAACGGTAGAAATAAATTCAGAAATCAAAGACCGTGTGGAAATTGGACATGTCGGGCTCGTACCTTCTAACATGCCTAACTATCGTGATCATGATGGCTATCTTTTGCGCACAACACCTGGGCTTTATCCGGATCCAATTTTACCAGGGAATAAAATCCATGCTGTTCATGAACAGTGGAATAGTTTCTGGGTTTATGTAAACACAAAGGGTTTAGAAAAAGGAAAGTATGAGATTGGACTAGATGTAGTTCACGAGAACAAAACGGTTTCAACTGAAGTGTTCACCCTCGACTTACTGAACGTAGAAATGGCTGATCATGGGCTAAAGCGTACTGAATGGTTTTATTTTGATTGCATCGCGGATCTTCACAACGTAGTAATGCTTTCTGAGGAACATTTCAAACTTATTGAAAATTACATTGAAAATTATGTAGAGCACGAAATTAATATGATTCTAACACCGCTTTTCTCACCTGCACTTGAAATGCATGTTGGTGGAGATCGTCCAACAGTACAGTTGGTTCGAATCATGAAAGATTCAGGTGTGTATTCTTTTGATTTTAAATTACTCGATCGTTTTATGACGATGTGCTTAGAAAAAGGTATGAAATATTTTGAAATGACTCATTTGTTCTCTCAATGGGGAGCTGAATATGCACCGAAAATCTATGCGGATGTGGATGGCGTAGAAACGAAGATTTTTGGGTGGCATACCCGTGCAGACTCAGACGACTATAAAGAGTTTTTGAAGGCATTCCTAAAATCGCTTCAAGAATTTTTACAAGAAAAAGGGTGGGAAGAACTATGCCACTTCCATATCTCTGATGAGCCGAATACGAGCAATATCGAGCACTATAGCGTTGCGCGAAACATCATCAAGGAGATTGGGTTCAATGCGCCGGTATTCGATGCGTTATCGGATTATGACTTTTATGAAAGAGGTCTAGTGGATGTACCAGTAGCTTCAACGGAGCATATCCCAAAATTCATTGAGAACAATGTGGAAAATCTCTGGGCGTACTATTGTTGTTGTGAGTATAAAGAAGGCTTATCGAATCGTTTCATGAATATGCCGGGTCTTCGCACTCGAGTCATTGGCCTTCAATTATACAAAGCAGGTGTAAAAGGATTCTTACATTGGGGTTATAACCATTGGTACGGTCACAAGTGCTTAAATATGGATATAAATCCTTATTTAAATACAGACGCTGACCGTGGCTTTCCATCTGGGGACGCATTCTTAGTCTATCCAGGGAAGAATGGGCATGTAAGTTCCATACGGTTAAAGCTGATGCAACAGGCGTTTCAAGACATCGCAGCCTGTGTGGCGCTTGAAAAGCTAGCAGGGCGGGAAGCAGTGGTGGCCATTATTGATGAAGCCATGACTGTTGACTTTATGCATTATCCTCATGACGACCAATGGCTGCTTTCCGTCAGAGAGAAAATCAATATTTCAATCAGTAACCTAGTGGTAAAAGACACGAGTAAGTCAGTTTTCCGATAAAGGGAGTTTTCCGCAGACCTTGGAAGTTGATTATATAAGGATATATCAGCCTGAAGACGGGAAATCTTTCCTGAATTGGCCATTCCTCTGCCAGTTTTCAGTCTGGTTTTAAACATCCCATTAGTGTATGTTACCGAAGAGAATGGACCGCTCGAAGTCTGGCTTGGTGGAACACACCAAAATCCGGATCGCACTAATCATGATACATTGAATAATTCGGTTAATCCGCATTTGCACATTGTGCGCGCGGCTGAACATATGCATTCAGAGGAAGTTTTTATGTCGGCAGGTTCTATTCTAATCCGTGATATTCGAATGTGGCATCGTGGCACACCGAATCGTTCAAATGATCGGAGGACCAATCTTGCGATGACTTTCAACCGAAGTTGGTATGCAGCAGGATCCTCCATCCCAATTCCGCAAGAAACTTATGATAAGCTGCCAAAGAAAGCTCAAGAACTTTATAGAATGGAGAGAATTGGAAGCCCTATTAAAGTGCCTTGGGAATGTTCAATCTGAGCACATATGTTGATGGTGAATTTCAACAATAAAGAGATGGCAAAATGAAATAATTCATAGGATAGGGAGAGAAACACAAATGATTCGTGTAGCTATTTTAAGCTTCTGGCATGTACATGCCAAAGATTATGCCAATGACGCTATAAATCATCCAGATACGGAAATTACTGCTGTATGGGATGAGCTTCCGTCACGCGGCAGAGAGGCAGCAAATCAGTTAGGTGTTCCTTTCATAAAAGATCTGGATGAACTGATGCAGAATCCAGACATTGATGCCGTTATTGTGACGACGCCAACCAATATGCATCATGATGTCATGGTCAAAGCTGCGAAGGCAGGTAAGCACATATTTACCGAGAAAGTGATCGCACCTACTATTAAAGAAGCAAATGAGATTATAGCTGCCGTTCAGGAAACAGGAATTAAATTAACCGTTTCACTTCCCAGACTCAATGACAGTTATACTTTTGCGGTTCAAAATGTGATTCGCGAGGGTCTGCTGGGGGAACTAACATTTGTACGTGTTCGTGTAGCGCATAATGGCGCGATTGCGGGGTGGCTTCCTGAGCACTTCTATAATTTAGAACAATGCGGTGGCGGAGCGCTTATTGACCTGGGTTGTCATCCGGTTTATCTCACTAGACTGTTTTTGGGCATGCCGGAAAGTGTAAGCGCTAGCTACGGCTATATTACTGGAAAAGAAGTGGAGGATAATGCCATAGCTGTTTTCCGCTATGCCAATGGCTCGATAGGGATTGCAGAAACTAGCTTTGTCAACAGCCACTCTCCTTTTACGATTGAAGTTCATGGTACTGAGGGCACCTTGATGTATGGTACGCCAGAACCCAAAATGCTTATCCGCAGCACTAAAAATAATGCGTCCACGTGGGAAGAAATCACTCTGCCACCTTCACGGGAATCTGCCTTCTGTCAATGGATAGACCACATTCAGAATGGGACGGTAGCAGAGGAGAATATTACATTGGCTTTGGATTTGACAAAGCTAATGGAAGCCTCCAACCTATCCGTCAAGGAACAACGATCCATTTTAATCAGAGAACAATAATTGCAGGGCTTTCATCTTTTGTGAAAAAGAAGTTTGTACTAGTTTAATTGAACGATAACCCGAATAAAGGACATTTTAAATAACCTCCTTTATTCGGGTTTTTCTGTGTCTATATGCCTGAAATTATGATGAAATAGCTTATTATCACACTGTTTTTATTTGCATTCTGAAAATAAAGTTAATTCGAAAAAAGATATTGCAATTAAAATAAATAAGTGCTAACTTTAAATTAATAAAAACGTTTTTATGAAAAAGGACGAGTTCAATGGGTAAAGTAACAATTAAAGATGTGGCTAGAGAAGCAGGAGTTTCGATTTCTACAGTCTCTAATGCACTAAATGGTGTGGATGTTTTGAACCCGGCAACAAAAGCTCATATTTTAGCCGTTGCTGACCGTTTAAACTATGTTCCTAACCTTAATGGTAAGCTATTAAAATCAGGCGAAAGTAAGATGCTGGGCTTTTTTACCACAAGTGTAAGCGGTCCCTATTTTTATGAATTGGTTGAAGCAATGGCCCGCGAGTGTGAAAAATTAGGGTATGGGTTGAATGTATTCATTACGAAAGATAAACAAGTCATTTTAAGTAATATCTTAGGACGACGTGTGGATGGTGTCATCATCTTCGAGGAATTGATGATTGATGAGAAAGATGTTGCAGCTATGGAAAAAGAACAGGTTCATGCGGTTTTTCTGGATCGAGTGATCGAGAAACCAACAATGGGCAGTGTCATCTTTGATTCCTATGTTGCAGGCTATGAAGCTACTAAATACTTAATTAGTCTAGGCCACAAAAAAATTGCCTATATTTCTGGTGTGGATACAATGTATGACAGTGTTCAGCGAAAAGAAGGATATTTGGCAGCATTAAAAGAGTATCAACTAGAGATTAATGAAGACTATATTCTTCAAGGTTATTTTGAAGAAGCAAGTACATACAATGCTGTGAAATCATTTATGCATTTTTATCCTGGAAAACTGCCAGACGCTTTTTTAGCAGGGAATGATGTTAGTGCAATGGGATGTATCAAGGCATTAAAATCTGAAGGCTATCAGATTCCAGAAGATATTAGTGTGATGGGATTTGACGATATTGAGCTTGCGCAATACTTTTCGCCTCCTCTTACAACGGTGAAAAATCAAATTGCCAGACAAGGAATTCTCGCAATTGACCATCTCGTTCAAATGATTCAAAAGAAAGAAAATGGTAAGATCCGCAAATTGCCAGGTGAAATTATCATTCGTCATTCGAGTAATGTGAAAATAGGTAGGACGGTTCGCTTGTAACAGTGTTTATTCCTATCAAATCTGGGGGTGATTTTTTTTACATAAAAATAAAAACGTTTTCATCGGTTTGAATATTCAGACTTGGAGTGAGATGAATAGTGAATACACACATTATATTAGAATCAAATGCTAAAAAACCTATGCGAAAAAGAAAGAAAAACCTTATTGTAGACTTGAGAAATCAATGGCAGCTTCAATCAATGATTATCCCTGGGATTATTTTTATGATTGTTTTCAGTTACATTCCCATGTATGGCGTGTTGATTGCATTTAAGCACTATACGGCCTTAGACACCTTTAGTACAGCACCATGGGTTGGCCTTGATAATTTTAAAATTATCGTTACCGATCAATATTTTTGGGATGCAATGGTGAATACATTAGGGATTAGTGCTTTAAAACTAGCCATTGGATTTTTGACTCCCATTATTTTAGCCATTTTGATTTATGAATTACACGACGGGCCATTCAAAAGAATCATGCAGACCATTTCCTATTTGCCCCATTTTTTATCCTGGATTGTTTTAGGCGGTATGTTAATAACTTGGTTTTCCACAACAGGTTTATTTAATCAATTGTTCATGGCCGTGGGATTAATGGACAAGCCTCAGAACTTTCTGCTGGATGAAGATAAATATTGGTGGATTGCTGTTTTATCAGATGTCTGGAAGGAAGTTGGATGGGGAACGATTTTATATTTGGCGGTTATGTCGAAAATAGATCCTACATACTATGAAGCTGCTAAGATTGATGGGGCTACTCGCTTCAAGCAGATTTGGCATATTACCATTCCTATGATGAAAAATATTATTAATTTAAATCTTATTTTAGCAATAAGCGGGATTTTTGGGTCAAATCTAGACCAAACCTTAGTCTTAATGAACTCACAAAACCAGGCGAAAGCAGAAGTTCTTAGCTCCTATGTTTACCGAATCGGGATGACACAAGGAGATTTCTCATATGCAACAGCCGTTGACCTGGGGATGTCAATTGTTTCAGTTATTCTCTTACTTACTTCACATAAAGTAACCAAGAAACTAAATGATAATGAATCAGTTTTATAGAAAGGGGGTATTTCGGTGAAACGAACAGTAGTAAAAAAAGATGTTGACAGTCGGTTATTTGATCTATTCAATGTGATTTTAATGCTTATTTTCACGATTATCATTATTGTTCCCATCTGGAATGTCCTTATTTCATCTTTCAGTTCAGGGAAATCATTAGCTGATGGCGGCGTATCGTTTTGGCCAAAGGATTTCTCCCTAGAAAATTACCGCGCTGTTTTCAGAGATGATGGCATCTGGCAGGCATTTTTCATTTCAGTTGCTAAAACCGTTATTGGAGCGAGTACTCACGTATTATTTTGTGCAATAGTCGCCTATAGCTACAGTAAAAGTCATCTTAAAGGACGTAAGCTATATACCGCTATAGGAATTGTGACGATGTTCTTTGGTGGTGGAATGGTTCCAACTTATTTGTTAATGAAATCGCTAGGTCTATTAAATAGTTTCTGGGTGTACATTATTCCAGCATTGTTTAGCTTTTTCGATGTCATTATACTAATGAATTTCTTTCGAAGTATCCCTCAATCACTAGAAGACTCTGCTAAAATCGACGGAGCAGGAGATTGGAAGATTTTCATAAAAATATTTTTACCATTATCTAAGCCAGCCTTGGCTACAATTGCGCTGTTTAACGGTGTAGGGCAATGGAATGATTTCTTTACAACCAAATTGTACATAACAGACAAGGCACTCTACCCTTTACAAATGAAAATCTATGAAATTGTCGTTCAATCTCAAATGAGTTCTATGCAGCATGTTGCTGGATCGGTTGTTCTTGACACAACAGCCAAGGGGGTTCAATTAGCGACTATTGTCGTCACTACCTTCCCTATCCTTGTAATTTATCCATTACTGCAAAAACACTTTATCTCAGGAATGATGATAGGTGCAGTAAAAGAATAAATATACTTTTTCAAACATGTAAACTTACCATCATCCTGTGCGAAAACTTTCAAAAAAGTTTACTTTGCATTAAAACCTAAAAAAATTCTAGGTGGCGGGGAGGTGTTTGAAAAAGTTACTTATGCTCTTAATCATTGGGAAAGATGTTTTGGATTAATGATGAGAATTTAAAGGGGGAAGGTTAATGAAATCTAAATTGGTTTCTATTTTAAGTAAAAGTTTGATACTTTTGTTAGCGCTTACACTCGTATTAACAGGCTATAACTCAACTGCAAGTAATTCATCAGCAAGCACTTCCAAATCACCAACAGGTTATAAGCTGGATCCAAATACACCTGCTTGGAAAATAGATAAAAGGAAAAAAACAGTCACATTAACCTGGTATGTAAATGCTGATTGGTGGAATACGGATTATGGTCACGACTTTGTGACAAAACAGATTAAAAAAGATTTGAATGTTAACATCAAATTCATTACTGGTGATGACACGAAGTTAAATGCTTTGTTTTCTAGCGGAGATATTCCAGACATTATTTCTATTTTTGATGGTAATTCACTTGTTGCAAAAAAAGCAAATACATGGGCATTGCCATTAAATGATTTAGCTAAGAAATACGATCCATACTTTAATAAAGTAGCCTCAAAAGACACTATGAATTGGCACAAACTGGCTGATGGCAAAACATACGGATATGCAAACTACTCCAACACGCAAGCCGATTATGATAAGGGACTTATTCCCCCAACAACAGCTTTCGTTATTCGTAAGGATGTCTATGCAGCAATCGGTAAACCATCTATGAAAACACCAAAACAATTTGAAAGTGCTATGAAGCTAATCAAAACTAAATTCCCTAAATTAATTCCATTTGGTCCAAGTGAAGCTTTTGGAGACGTTTTACAAGACTATATTGGAGTTCCATTAGAAACGAAAGACCACAAATATTATAATCGTAATTTAGATAAGGATTATCTGACTTGGATCAAAACGTTTAATACTGTCTATAAAAATGGCGGTATCAGTGATGATAGCTTCGCAGATGATGGAACAGCTTATTCAGAAAAGGTAAAGGCTGGTAAATATGCATCCATGTTAATCAGCGGAATCCCACAAAAAGCTGCTGACCTGCAAACCTTTATGTCGAACAATCCTGGAAAAGAATATATTGCCATTGATGGACCGCAGAGTACTGTAGGACATAAACCAACTTTAAACCAATCTGGTATTTCAGGCTGGATGATGAACTACATTACTAAAAAAGCTAAAGATCCAGCAAAAGCGATGCAACTTTTCACTTACCTGCTAAGTCCTCAAGGTGAACTTTTAACTACTTACGGAATTAAGGGACAAACCTATACTGTAAATAAAAGTGGAAAGTATGAATTCACTCCAGCATTAAAGGAAATGCGCTTGAAAAATCCAGATCAATTCAAAAAACAGTATAGAATGGGAGAATTTTTCTTCTTTGGCCACGATAAATATAATGCTTTAAGTGATTCGACTTTAGCAGCAGCGAAACAATTGGAAGCATGGGGAAAAGGGAAGTTAAAACCACATTTTATTCTTGAGGGTACTGATCCTGATCAAGGAACATTAGAAGCTCGATCTTTGAGTGCTGTCCAAACAAACTGGGATACAACTTTAGTTAAAATGGTGCGTGCTAAGAGCGATCATCAATATAATACAACGTTATCTGATTACAAAAAATTTCTTGATAAAAATAACTGGTCCAAGATTACTAAAGTTAGAAGTGACAAAATGGCTAAGAACCGTAAAAAATTAGGATTGAAATAAAGTGAAGCTTCCATCAGTTGGAGAATTTCTCATTCCCCACTGATGATTAGCTGAATCAACCATGTGTTTACGGGAAGTTTACCCTCACGAAAATTTCTTACTACTCTCAACTTAAAGTAGTGGGGGTAAAAATCGCGTAAATGCGAGAATTTTGTTTATACAAAACTCACAATCATAAAAACACTTAAAAAAACAGCATTTATCACGACTGTTCATTTTTGGATGACAGGAATATAGGGTTGCTTTTGAACTCTATTGCCCTGCCCCTTCTTCCGCAATTTTTATGGTGTTGTTTGAACACGTTGATCATGCTGATAAAAATAATAGATTGATTCATAAGGTTAAAATTAAAGAGGAGGAATTATAATCATGTCCAAACTGCTATCGATTCTCACTAAAAGTATCATGTTATTATTGGCCCTCACACTCGTTTTAACAGGATGTACTTCAACTACAAGTAATTCCAGTAAGGATACAAAATCAAGTGCAGGATATAAACTTGATGAAAATACACCTGCCTGGAAACTAGATAATAGAAAAAAAACTACGACATTGACTTGGTATGTAAATGCTGATTGGTGGAATACGGATTATGGCCACGACTTTGTGACGAAACAGATTAAAAAGGATTTGAATGTTGATATTAAATTCATTACTGGGGATGACACAAAGTTAAATGCTCTCTTTTCTAGTGGTGATATACCAGACATTATTTCTATTTTTGATGCAAATTCACAAGTTGCAAAAAAAGCTAATACATGGGCAATGCCATTAAATGAGTTAGCTAAGAAATATGATCCATATTTTACAAAAGTCGCATCGAAAGATTCAATGGATTGGCACAAACTGGATGACGGTAAAACGTACGGTTATGCAAACTACTCAAATACTCAAGCTGATTATGATAAAGGCTTCATTCCTGCAACGACAGCTTTCGTAATTCGCAAGGATGTTTATGAAGCAATTGGAAAACCCTCAATGAAAACACCAGAAGAATTTGTAAGTGCTATGGAGCAAATCAAAACGCAATTCCCTAAATTAATACCATTTGGCCCTAGCGAAGCTTTTGGAAACAACTTACAAGATTATCTTGGAGTTGCTTTAGAAAAAGACGGTAAATTTTATGACCGTAATTTAGATGAAGATTATCTGACTTGGATCAAAACGTTTAATACTGTCTATAAAAATGGCGGTATCAGCGATGATAGCTTTGCAGATGATGACACAGCTTATTCAGAAAAAGTTAAGGCTGGTAAATATGCATCAATGTTAATAAGCGGAATCCCACAAAAAGGTGGAGATTTGCAAACCTATATGTCAAGCAATCCTGGAAAAGAGTATATTGCCGTTGATGGACCACAAAGTACAGTAGGGAATGAACCTACATTAAACCAATCTGGTATTACAGGCTGGATGATGAACTACATCTCTAAAAATTGTAAAGATCCAGCTAAAGCCATGCAAATTTTCACTTACCTGCTAAGTGAAAAAGGTGAACTATTAACCACTTACGGAATCAAAGGAAAAACGTATACAGTAAATGCAGATGGAAAGTATGAATTCACTCCAGAATTAAAAGAGATGCGCTTGAAAAATCCTGATCAGTTCAAAAAAGAGTATAGAATGGGAGAATTTTTCTTCTTTGGCCACGATAAATATAATGCTTTAAGTGATTCGACTTTAGAAGCAACGAAACAATTGGAAGCATGGGGTAAAGGGAAGTTAAAACCACATTTTATTCTAGAAGGTACTGATCCAGATCAAGGAACACCAGAAGCTCGTGCTTTAAGTGCTATTCAAACAAATTGGGATTCCACTTTAGTTAAAATGATTCGGGCTAAGAATGATAACCAATATGATAAAACGCTTTCAGCTTACAAAAAATTCCTTGGTCAAAATAACTGGGATAAAATTTCTGAAATCAGAAGTGAAAAAATGGATGTTAATCGTAAAAAATTAGGATTGAAATAAACTGATACATCTATCAGTGGGAGAATAGCCCAGTCCCCACTGATGGTTTCGTGATCCAACCATGTGTTTACGGGAAATTTATCCTCACCATGAGATCCGCATTCTTCTTTTAATTTCATGAAGTGGGGGTAAAAATCGCGTAAATGCGAGATGAAAATATTCTACATATACAAATCACAGATAAAAATTACAGCATTTATCATGACTGTTCATTTTGGATGACAGGCAAATTGGGTGTTTTTTGCCCAGCCTCATCATCCGAAATAAATGCTTGTTGAAAGCGAGGAAAGAAAGTCATGCAGAAAGTTTTTGGTGTTGAAGGCAGGCTGTTTTCAGCGTTAACAAAAATCTTTGACCTATTGATTTTAAATATTGTTTTTCTAATTGGCTGCTTGCCCATTGTCACCATTGGGGCATCCTTGACAGCTCTTTATTCCGTAACATTGAAAATGGTACGAGATGAAGAATCCAATGTAGCCAAAGCTTTTTGGAACAGCTATAAAAAGAATCTAAAGCAAAGCTCAATCATTTGGTTAGCTGTCTTGTTTGTATTAGCTAGTTTACTATTTTTAGCTGCAAATATAAGTAAACATTATTCTGTAGTTCTTTACCCGCTGCTATTACTTGTCACAGTATCTTTATTAACGTTGTTGTATGTTTTTCCTTTGTTAGCTAAGTTTGAAAATTCTTGTTTTCACACGATCAAAAATGCATTTTTGATTAGCCTTCACACAGTAGCATATTCAATTTTGTTATTTATCATTACGGTTCTCTTTGTGGCCGTCATTCCGATTTATTTTCCAAAATTACTGTTTATTTGGTTGTTTTTAGGATTTTCTTCATCAGCTTTTGTGAAATCATTCCTTTTTGAAAAAATATTTAATAACTATATTGGAAAGTAGTTCAATAACCTACTAAATTCACGAGGAGATATGTTATGCAGGATCTTATTATTTATACATCAAATGGAGAACAAGAATTATTTGTCCAAAAAAGGCCAAGCAAGTAGAAGCAAGTCATTCAACAACTGATAGTATCGTCGTAACACTTGATGAAACGCAAACCTTTCAAGAAATGGATGGTTTCGGTGCTTCTTTTACAGATTCTTCAGCCTACTTGATTCATCAAGTTTTGGAAAAGGAACAAAGAACCGACCTGATGGAAAAACTATTTCATCCGGAAAAGGGAATAGGTTTATCAGTTTTACGAAACCCAATGGGTGCATCGGATTTTGCCCGTGAAATGTATAGTTACAACGATATTCCAGAGGGGGAAACGGATTTTCAGCTGGAACAATTTACTGTAGCTCATGATATGGAAGATATTATTCCTTTATCAAAGGAGGCATTAGCACTCAATCCTGACATCAAACTGATGGCCTCTCCATGGAGCGCTCCAGCATGGATGAAAACAAGCGGGTCAATGATTGGCGGCGAACTTAAAGAGGAATGTTACGAAGTTTATGCGAATTATTTCACCAAATATATTCTCGCCTATACAGAACAAGGTCTTCCTATTTATGCTATCACACCGCAAAATGAAGCACTTTTTGTCCCAGGACACTATCCGGGTATGCTCATGCTGCCAGAATGGCAATCTGATTTTATTAAGAATTATTTAAAACCTAATTTCTTAAAGCATAAGCTGGACACGAAAATTTTATGCTATGACCATAACTGGGATCGTCCGGATTATCCATTGTCTGTTTTCGATGATGCCGGCGATGCAGTCGATGGAGTTGCATGGCATTGGTATGGTGGGAAGCCAGTAGCTCAACATCAAGTACATATGGCTTATCCGGATAAAGAGGTTCATTTTACAGAAGGATCAGGTGGGGAATGGATTCCAGCCTTTGAACCAGCCTTTTCTAATGTGTTAAGAACAGGTATTGAAATTTTAAGAAATGATTCAAAATCCTTTGTACTATGGAATATGGCATTAGATGAAGAAAATGGACCTGTTGTGCCTGGTTTCGGGCGCAGTACCTGCCGGGGAGTCGTTACGGTAGATCAGCAAACGAAGGATTTAACCTACACATTAGATTATTATGCATTAGCACATTTTAGTAAATTTGTACGTCCGAAGGCAAGACGTATTGCTTCTTCCAGTGATAAAGTAATTCGTTCAGTCGCTTTTAAAAATACGGATGGTTCAATCGTGACCATTTTATTTAACGATAGTGAGGAAATGAAGACGGTTCAATTACAACAACAAGGAAATGAGATATTACATTGCCATTTGGCAGCAAAAAGCGCTATGACCATCCTGAAAAAATAAGGAGTAAATAGGTATGAATATAAAGCTGGTTACGACGACCTATCAAGAAGATAACAAAAATACTTTTGAAAGCAGTAAAGCTTTTTCCGTTGATCGAGGAGTCGAAATGAAAGTGGTTAACATTTATCCCGAAATGGAATACCAAACGTTTGATGGGTTTGGTGGAGCGATAACAGAAGCTGCAGGTTATACTTTTTCCCTGATGAGTGAAGAGAAACAAAAAAGAATACTAGATGCTTATTTTGGAAGTAATGGAAATCGCTATAATCTTATTCGAACTCACATCGATAGCTGTGATTTTTCCGTCGGGCAATATGCTGCATTAGAGGATCCAGAAGATACAGGTTTTAACTCGTTTAGCCTGGAGAGAGATGAAAAGTATATCATTCCTCTTTTAAAGGAAGCCCAGCAAATGGCAGGGAAAACATTAAGTGTCATGTTGTCTCCCTGGTCACCTCCTGCTTTTATGAAAACAAATGGTCAAAGAACGGAAGGCGGATCACTGAAACCGGAATATAGACAATTTTGGGCAGAGTATATTTGCCATTACATAAAGCAATATCGTAACAAAGGATTTGCCGTTGATATGATCACCATTCAAAATGAACCGAATGCAACCCAAACATGGGATTCCTGCTTGTATTCAAGTGAACAGGAAAAAGAATTTTTGCGTGATTATTTATATCCTTCCCTTATGGCAAATGGATTAGAAGATCTTGAAGTCTGCATATGGGATCACAATAAAGAAAGAATGTTTGAACGTGCCTGTGAAATTATTGATAAAGACACAGATAAAATGGTACAAGGGATTGCCTTCCATTGGTATACCGGTGAGCATTTTGATGCAATCAAGCTGGTTCGTGAAAAATTTCCAGATAAGAAACTGATCTTTACTGAGGGTTGTGTAGAATATAGCCGCTTTAGTGAAGCAGGGCAGTTAGCGAACGCGCAAATGTACGCTTATGACATTATCGGGAATATCAATGCGGGTATGAACTCTTTTATTGATTGGAACATCCTTCTTAATAAAGAAGGCAGCCGAACCATGTAAACAATTTTTGTGATGCTCCCATTATGTGTGACACAGAAAATGATGTTGTACAAGAAAAGCTTTCTTATACGTATATTGGCCATTTTAGCCGTTATATTGAGCCGGGGCCAAACGAATTGCGTCAACAAAATATACGGATAAATTAGATGTAGTTAGTTTGAAAAACCCGGATGGTTCCATTGTTATTGTTCTAATGAACCGTTCAAATGAAGAGGTACCGGTCGCACTACGCATAAAAGGACAAGTGACAGAGTTTTTGGTACCTGCAGGTTCTATTGTTACTGGTGTTATAGAATGAGGTACCGATTTTTCTAGCTGGTGTTTTGCACCACATGCGTGAAATTCGTTAATAGAGGAGACTATTAGCCAACAAAGAAGTGAAGAGTAGGATAAAATTCATACTTTTCACTTCTTTTCTATTTTATTTAAATTTTTGGGTTAAATAAACTGGATTATATAAAGTTGTTTTTTGAATTGACTTATAACCAAATAGATAGATATAATACAAAGAAAGTAGTTATTTAACAAAATTAATTAATTAAGTTTTCATATATGAACATATTGATTTCTTTTTAGACCAGGCAGCAGCAAAATATTTAGATAAATGAATATTATGAGGAGTTCACATTATGGGAGATAAGGTAATTGGAGTTGATATTGGTGGTACAAATATTAGAGTAGGCCTTATTAATAGTGACTTTCATTTACTTAGAAAAGAAAGCGCTTTATCATCTGATTTTAAAAATCCAATTGAATTCTTTGAACAAATAAGAATGATGATTGACAGAATTGATGTGAATAGGGAAGCAACTAAAATTGGTATGGCACTTCCTGTACCTTGGAAGGACGGAATGGAAAAATTTTCAGACGCTACTAATCTTCCATTTTTAGAGAGTACAAGTGTAAATGAGATAAAGGTCTATTTTTCAGAATATGAGCTTTACTTTGAAAATGATGTCAATGTCATTGCATTACTAGAATCTGGCTTTGGTGCATCTAAAAATTACAAACATTCTATTTATATTACCGTAAGTACCGGAATTGGCAGCGGAATGGTTTTGAACAATTCTATATTTCACGGTACAAATGGCTATGCAGGCGAAATAGGAAGTATGATCATTTCCGATATAAACAAAAATCATTTTTCACTTTATAACGGTACTTTAGAATCGTTATGCAGTGGAAAATCTTTAGAAGAAGAAAGTATAAAACTTTATGGAAAAGGCGCAACAGCAAAGCTATTGTTTGAACAATATCTAAATGGTGATGTCAATGCATTCGATGTTGTCGAGGCTTGGGTTGATTATTTTTCAAGTGCCATAGCATCTCTAATGCAAACTATAGATCCTGAAGTATTCGTGCTCGGAGGGTCAGTAATCTATCATAATCAATGGTTAATTGAAAAAGTAATCGAAAGAACACAAAATAAAGTTTTCAACCAGTTAAAGGATAAAGTTAAAATAGTGATTTCTAAATTTGGCCAGACGCTGGAATGATTGGTGCAGGATTTATAGCAAGCGATTGTAAATGGAGATGACATAAAATTAAAGCCAATAACTGTTGAACTTCCAACTGCGATTATTGGAACCATTTACAGCTGCCAGCACCGCAGATAATGCCAGAAGAGTTCTAGAGAAATGTAGTTTCAGTCATTCAGGGGACAGCTGAGGCAATTGTAACAAATGATGAGGTTCTACGAGTCCTTCGCCCTATTGAAAAAAATTCGAGTCGGCAGAAAAGAATGAAGTTATTAAAGGATTTGAAGCCTAGGATATAGCAAAATTCAATTGGAAAACAAAAAAATTTAAAGGAGATTGAAGAAATGCCAGTAATTAAAGGTTATGCAGAAATCAATGAATATCCAGAGTGGAGCGAAATAAATCACTATGGAATGAACAGTTTGGAAGTTGGCGATGAGGTCGAATTACACTACCATGACGGAAACGAGTATTGGATTATCGTTTCAGGTAAAGGAGTTTGCACAACTGAAGGTGACACATACGAAGTTGGCTGGAGACTTGGTTCTTACGAAAAAAGGTGACGAACATTCTTTAGTTGTAACTGAAAAAATGACAGCTGTTTATATTTTCGGAAAAGTTGCTCCTGGTGGAACAACTGACCACTTACACAAATAATAAGGCGAGGATTTTATAAATGAGTAAATTAAAAATTGTTCAAGTTGGACTAGGCTCACACGGTACTGGAGTTGGGGTGAATGCAATTGTTTCTTCTCCAGATTTTGAATATGCAGGATTGGTTGATCCATATCAACCAGGATTGGAAGAAGCGGCTCGTCAACTAAATGTTGACAGCAGTAAATTATATAACGATCACAAGAAGGCATTCGCAGAAGCTGGTGCTGATGCAGTTTACATATCTGCGATTTCACCAGTTCACTTTGAAATATGTAAGGATGCATTAGAAAGTGGATTTCATGTTTTAATAGAAAAGCCGTTCGTGCTAGATGTTATCGAGGGGAAAGAATTGGTTGAATTAGCTGAAAAGAAAAATCTTAAGCTAATGGTAGATCAGAACTATCGATATAACTTGCATGTGCACGATCTAATTAAATTGGTTCAAGAAAAGAAACTGGGCGAATTAGAATTTGCAAACGTGCAATTCTACTACTTCCATGACGGAAAGCCCTATCAAAAAGAAATGGAAAACTACATGCTAATGGAAATGGCGATTCATCACACCGATTTAATTCGCTATGTGCTAGGTTCTAATGTAAAAACCGTTAATGGTAAAACTTGGAATGAGAAAAATAGCGGTTATAAGGGCGATCCTTGTGTGCATGCTGCTTTTGAAATGGAGATAGGTATACCAGTTTTCTATACAGGAACGCTTCTTTCAAAGGGACTTTCAACGCCTTGGGAAGGTAAATGGAGAATTCAGTGTAAAAATGGCTCGATTCACTTAGATGATCTTGGCCAAGACTATGGAGTTTACGTTGTAGATGAGCATGAAAACGTTACTAGAGTTCCACTAGAGTGGACTGACTACGCGGACGTAAAGAGGGTTTTTGCAGAGTTTGCTAGTTCTATCATAGAGGATAGAGAGCCTGCAATTTCAGGAAGAGATAATTTACAAACACTAGCAACACAACTTGCTATAAACAAATCTTCAAAAGAGAATCGCCAAGTTGCAATTTCTGAAATTCTGTAAAAATGGGCTGTAAATATTGCATATCAAGTGGAGGTTTTCATATGAAAATTAAATTAGTTACAACTACTTACAAAAATGATGTGAAAGATACTTTTGAATCAAGTCTAGATTTTGGCGCAGACAACAATACTGAAATGGCTGCGGTTAATATTTATCCTCAAATGGAGTACCAAACTTTTGATGGGTTTGGTGGAGCAATCACGGAAGCTGCAGCATTCACTTATTCACAAATGAGTGAAGAAAGCAAAAAGAAAATGGTAGAAGCCTATTTTGGGGAAAGCGGAGCTCGTTACAACATTGTTCGTACGCACATTGATAGCTGTGACTTCTCAGTAAATATGTATGAAGCAATGAGTGACCCAACGGATACGGAATTCAAGTCTTTTACACTAGAACGTGACGAGAAATACATTCTTCCGCTATTAGATGCTGCGGAAGCAACAGCTGGGAAGAGATTGAGCGTTGTCATGTCCCCGTGGTCCCCACCTGCATTTATGAAGACGAATGGGCAACGCACATTCGGAGGCTCTTTAAAACCTGAATATAGAAAGTTCTGGGCAGATTATATTTGCCACTATATTAAAGAATATCGTGCAAAAGGTTATCAAATTGATTATTTGACCATTCAAAACGAGCCAAATGCCGTCCAAACATGGGATTCTTGCACGTACACGGCCAACAAGAAAAAGAATTCTTGCGCGATTTCTTATACCCATCCATTCAAGAAAATGATATTAAATATCTTGATGTAGTGATTTGGGATCATAATAAAGAACGTGTATTTGAACGTGCTTGCGAAATTATTGATAACGAGACAGACAAAATGGTACAAGGAATTGGTTTCCATTGGTATACAGGAGATCACTTTGATGCACTCCGCCTCGTTTCTGAAAAATTCCCTGATAAAAAATTAATATTCACGGAAGGCTGTGTAGAATATAGCCGTTTCTCCCAGACTGGGCAATTAGAGAAAGCGCAAATGTATGGTAGAGATATCATCGGCAATATCAATGCTGGCATGAATTCATTTATCGATTGGAACATTTATTTGAATGCACAAGGCGGTCCTAACCATGTTAATAACTTCTGTGATGCGCCAATTATGTGTGATACAGATAAAGACGTTGTCGAAGAAAAACTTTCATTTGATTACATTAAACATTTCAGTCACTATATTGTGCCAGGGGCGAAGCGTATTGCAAGCACGAAGTATTCGCCAAAGTTAGAAATGACCACATTAAAGAATCCAGACGGCACAATCGTAACAGTTTTAATGAACATTTCTAAAGAAGACCTAGAAGTGAACATTCGCTTAAATGGTGAGGTAGTGAAAATCACAGCCCCAGCAGGTTCAATTACTACTGGGTTAATCAACTAATGGTTATTAAAGGAATTTTATTTGATAAGGATGGAACTTTGATTAGATTTAAAGAAATTTGGATTCAAATCATTTACTCAATTATTGATGATCTGTTGACACTTCGAAATGAAGTGAATAATGAAGAATTAAGGTCAAAGTTAGCTGAGTCAATTGGCTTGTATGGAGAGGAAATTGATGAAAAAGGTTTTTTAGCAAGCGGGACAACATTAGATATTGCAACTCAATTCAACCGAGTTCTTTCAAAAGAAGCGCCGGGAGTTTTCCCTCTAGTAGCAAAGATGTTGCACACGAAAACCAAAGAAAAAAAGGATTCTATATTACCTACATGTGACCTTCAAAAAGCGCTTTCAATTTTCAAGGAAAAAGAAATTGTTATGGGTGTTGCTACATCAGATGACTATGAGTCCACAAAAGTTTGTATTCAGCAAATAGGCATTGATGAATACATCGATTTCATCGGCACTGGTGACCGCTATAACAAGAAACCAGATCCAGAAGTGTTAAATGTGTTCTGTGAGCAGTTTGGAATTAAGCCTGAGGAAGTCCTAGTTGTTGGAGACACAATTTGTGATATGAAACTTTCAATTAACAGTAAAAGTGCTGGTGGTGTTGGTGTTCTTTCAGGAGTAGGTAGTAAGGAAACTCTAGGAGAGCTTGCAAAATACATTATTCCGAGTATCGAAGAGATGATTAATGAAAACGGAAAGTTTATCTGGGAATAATGAGCTTGCAAAACTTAATAGCTTTCTGGTAATTTGAAATGTTTGTAAATTTCGAAAAGTACAAAACCAAATTTTCCAGTAATATGCGATTATATTCTAAAAGGAGTATAACATGAGAGCGTCCACAATATTAGAAAATGAAGTATTACGTATCGCGGTAAGTAATGAAAACGGTAATATCGAGAGTATTCATTTCAAGGATATTAGCGAGGATTTAATCAAAGAACCACGTCTGGCTGCTAATTTTCAAATCAATTTGCAGACAGAAGAGCGGGAAGCAAATTATATCTTCGGGAAATGTCAAAAGCTGACTTCGATTGAAAAAGGCGAGAACTCGTTGAACCTTTTCTGGAAGGGACCTCTTAAGAACGAGCTTGGCGAGCATGACTTAGACGTGTCGATGGCAATCACGCTAGTCGATGACCAGATTTCTTTCCAAGTAAGTGCTGAGAACCGAACGGACAGCGATTTTTCAGAAGTATGGGCGCCTATTATTGGTGGAATCAACGGACTTGGTGAGCGTAAAGATACAAAGGCTATGATTCCGATGAACGGAGAAAGTGCTGGAGAGGATTTGTTCACGCATTTCCACGCGCCAATGGAATTAGGTCTGCCTATTCCTGAGGTGTCTTATTCGTATCCTGGAGAAATGGGTGTACAGTGGTTTGACTTTTATAATGAAAAAATAAATCGAGGCGTTTACTTCGCATGCTATGACACAGAGCCTAGATTTAAGTCCATTCGTTTTGAATTGGAGCCAGGAGCAGCTCATTTTAGAGAAGACAACTGGCCAAAGCCAGAGGACTTCGATAAGGACCTGCCAATCGGTATGAACATGAACTGGGTATTTTTTCCGTACACAAAGAAGGGAGATACGTTTGTTTCACCACCATTGGTAATTAAGTACCACGAGGGTAACTGGGAAAATGCCCCAAATTTTTATGAAAAGTGGTTTAGAGAAAACTTCAAAATAGTTAACCCTGAGATGGCAAAGAGATGAGACATCGTTTTTATGTACAATGTTCATGCTGCCTGAAGGTAATATTTTGTTTACATACAAAGATATTCCTAGATGGGTTGATTCTGCGAAGAAGTACGGTGTTAATGCCGTTCTGGCTTGTGGATGGGATTTTGGTGGACACGACAAAGGCTATCCATATTATGATATCGAACCGCGTCTTGGCACAGAGGAAGAGCTGCGTGCTGGAATCGAGTATGCACATTCAGTTGGCGTGAAATTTTTCTTCTTTGTGAACTTTCATCAGATGGACACATCAATGGATATCTACAAAGAAGAGTTCGAGGATTATCGAATTACAGATCAGTTTGGTAATCAGTATCAAATGGGTTTTGGCATGGGTACTTTTGCTGCTCGAAAAAACTGGTCTAGCCCTAAGCTAATGAGTATTAATCCATCATATAAGCCAATGCGTGATTACATTGTTGAGAAGATGAAGTGGTTAGTTGAAATAGGTGCTGATGGAGTGCATGTCGATAAAATCGGATTCTCAAATTTAACCGCAATTGATTTGAACCCGAAAATCCGCGCAATGGGTTACGCGCCAGACACATCCATTTGGAAAGGTATTTTAGAATTCTGTAAAGAGTTAGACGAAGCGTGCAAGGCAATTAATCCTGATTTCTGTTTCTCAATTGAAGGAAGCTGGGATCGGTTTCTAGAGTACACAGATGTGAACTGGATGTGGACGAACCCATGGGCTGCAGACCACACATGTACAATCAAATATACTCTTCCAGAGTGGACACCATGTTACTGCATTGATCAACCGTGTGACTATACAACGGTGAATGAAGGGATCAGAAATGGGTATCAATTGTTCATTAGTCCGATGATGATTACTGCTGGAATGGATCATCCGAAGTTCACAAAGCTTAGTGCGTATATTCAAGAAGTAGAAAAGATTAGAGCGCAAGTGAAGGACGTCATTTATTATGGACGCTTTATGAAAAAATCTGATGCTGCTGCATGGGTTTCTTCTGAAAATCATGTAAAATACAAGTGTTTTGTTAATGAGAAAACTGGCAGAAAAGGCTGCGTATTTACAAACACTGACTCACAAGCACAAGAAGCTAGTATTGACTTCTTGAGTGGTTTAGGTGAGTTTACTGTTTACACTCCTTTTGAAAATCCAACAACTGCTAAAGCAAAACAGAAGATTAATGTGCCGGCTGAAAGAATTGTCGTAGTAATCCAGAATTAACCCTATTCTAAGTATTGCTTTAAAAAAATTAAAAAAATATGCTAAGTGGAGGCAGGACTTATGAAATTGATTTTTTGTGACGAATTTGATTATGAAGGTGCACCAAATTCTGAGAAATGGGTACATGACATTGGGGGACACGGTTTTGGTAACAATGAATCTCAATATTACACAGATAGATTGAAAAATTCATTTGTAAAGGATGGAAAGTTACACATTGTTGGATTCAAAGAAGACTTTGAAGAAAATCATTACACATCTGCTAAACTTCTAACTTACGGAACATTTTCAATGAAATACGGAAGAGTTGATGTAAGTGCAAAACTTCCAAAGGGAAAAGGCAGCTGGCCGGCTATTTGGATGCTGCCAAATAGTATAATGGAAGGAAAAGATTGGCCTTTATGCGGTGAAATCGATATCATGGAGCACGTTGGTAAAGAGGAAAACATGGTTCATGTGAGCCTGCATACTGAGTCTTATAATCATGCGATTAACACACAACGCACACATTTTGAACCACTTGATAATGTAACAAGTACGTTCCATAAGTATTCGTGTGAATGGACTCCTGATTATATAAAATTCTTTTACGATGATAGAGAAGTGGCTAGCTTTAATAAACAAGATTACGAAGATACAAGCGAAACAGGTTGGCCATTCGATCAAGAATTCTTTTTGATTCTAAATGTAGCAATCGGTGGATTCTGGGGTGGCGAAATTGATGAAACTATGCTTCCTTACGAAATGGAAGTTGACTATGTGAGAGTGTATGAATTATAGCAGTAAAAAAAGTTAGTCGTAGAAATGCAATAAGCGAATTTTTTGAACTCGGAGGTTTTTTTGAAAACCACCGAGTTTTTTTAGTTAAAAGCCCGAGTAAATAGAATCTCTCGGGCTTTTTCTAAAAACATTATTTTATAAGTTACAGAACCAAAAGGAAATACCGTTTTAAAAAGTATTTTTTAATTCCATCTAAGGTCAGGTAAAACTTCTTTTTGCGCTTCAAACATTTCATTAATCATCGCTACAGCATTGTTGTAGGAAGAAACTGTAGGGTCAAGTAAAACCGCTTGTAGCAGTTTGTTTCTTGACTTTTCATTATAAGCTTCATGTAACAATTCAGTGATTGCGCCTTGTGTTGCAATCATTGCAGCAAGTGCTGTAGGAATTTTTGCTGTTTTTTGAGGATGAATACCATCTCCATCAACAATAGCAGGTATTTCAACAGCCATACCGTTAGGAAGATTTGGTGCATATCCATCATTCAAAACATTTACTGCACCAATTTTTGTCGTTTTATTGAATACGATTGCTTCAATAATTGGTACACCATATTCGCTGCTTTGAACTATATCACCAGATTCTTCTTTGTCTTTCACTGTAAAAGCACTTTCAAAAATAGCATTTGCATCTTTTTGAGCCATTTCAGTTTCCCAATCACGGTTTACGATAGAGTCAACCGTGTAAACAAGCTCAAGTGGATTGTTTTTATTTTCCCAAGGATTTTCTGTTGCCGGATCGTAAAAGAACTGCATTGCTGCACTTGCTAAGTATGCATCACTCCACGCAAAGTACTCACCAATATGATTCGCCCCTGGGTACATCCATACCCCATAAATTCTCAACATTAGTCTTGATAAAGTATCATGATCCCAATGAGCTAGTTTAGGCAATTGTTTTTCTTTTTCTTTTAGTAAAGGATACAAGTCTTTGCCTGTCTTTTTATCAACAATTTTTGTTAAGCAGGCGAAGTGGTTAAGTCCACATGCTTCTGTCTCAATGTCTTCCATTTTCATGCCTAACATGTGAGCAACCTGCCACACACCCCACCATTCGCCATGGCAAAGTCCAACAGCTTTGATTTTTGTTGATTTTAAAATAATTTCTACTAGTTTTGCCTCAGGATTTGTATAGTTTAGTAGAAGAGCATCCGGACAAACTTCTTCCATTGCATGTGCGATTTCTAGCATTGGTCCTAAATTACGCAATGTGTGGAACAAACCACCTGGACCGCCGTTTTCTCCGTAAATTTGTCTAAAACCATATTTGCGGGGAATATGAAAGTCTTGTGACCAGTAATGGTATCTGTCTTTTTCGATGGCTGTAACGACAAAATCCGCATCATGTAGTGCTTCTTTTAAATTAGTGGTTGCAGAAATTTTCGCTTGAGGATTTTTTTGGTCTCTTAATTTTTGACAGAAGCCGAAGCTCACATCAAGTGCTTCTTTTTTGATGTCCATCAAAGCAATTTCAAGAGGCAAAGTATTAATTTCTTCGCTTTGAAAAATGTCTAAAACGGTTGAAGGGCAAAAGGAAACGCTTCCAGCACCAATTATGGCGATTTTTAATTTTTCATATTTTTTCATAATTGCCTCCTAGTGACTTAAGTCTTTTTATTATAAAATAAAGAGGGTAATCTAGTCGAGAAGATTAATTAATTTTATAAATTAATCTTATAAAATAACGTTAAAAGTCTACTGTGGAAATGATTAGATTTTTTCTAAATAAAATTAATGCAGTCTGAGCAAAACATGGGGTTCAGACTGCATTGTATTGGTTATTAAACTATTATTTAACTTTGTAAATTAATTGTGTTATAATTCTTTTGGAGGGATTTAAATGAGATCGTATTTGCCCAATGATATCAAAGATGAAAACAGAAAAATCATTTATGAAATCCTTTTACAAAACCCTGAAATAGCAAAAGTTGAGATTACAGAAAAAACCACAATGAGTTTTGTAACAGTGAGTAAGATTGTCGATTTTTTTTATGAAATTGGTCTTGTTGCCTTATCCGGAGAGAGTCGTGATGGCTCAGGCGGGTTGGGAAGGAAGAGAACTGTCTATCGTTTAAATGAAAACAGTTTTGTTACGGTAGGAATTCAATTAATTGAAAGAAAAGTTGCGGTCGTTCTAGTGAATCTCATCGGAGAAATTGTCGATAGTTTTTCTGTGGAGGCGAAATTGCCGTTTCACAGTGAAGATTTTGTTAAATACTTCGAAGATATTATCAATGAGATGAAGAAAAAAGCTGATGAACGGGGTGGAACTATCATAGGTGTAGGTTTAGCCATTGATGGAGCTATAAACATTCGAAAAAGAACAGTTCGTATGCGTGTTGATGATGGTGTGGAGAAGGACTTCAATTATGAAGAGGTTATCGATAAGCTAGAGAGTCGAGTTGGATTGCCAGTTAGTCTTGAGAATGATGTAAACGCAGCAACGGTTGCTGAGTTAAAAACATTAAATTCAGGAGATGCTGGTGTTAAAAATTTAGTAAATATTTCAGTAGGCGAAGGTATTGGTGCCGGGATTATCATCAATAACGAACTATACCGTGGTATGAATGCAAGTGCGGGAGAACTAGAATATATGTGCTTTGATGAAAACTATCAAAAAACACCGTCATCAATAGGATGGTTAGAAGGGAAAGTTAAATACTCTCGCTTGAAAAACACATACAATTTGAGCACGGACCAGGGAATTGAAGTGTGTATTGACTATTTGTCAAAAAAAATAGCACTTTCAATCATTAACATCATTAGTATTTTAGATATAGACCATTTCATTTTAAGTGGAAAGTCAGTTTCTCTTTTTTCAGATCGACTACTTGAGAGCGTGAAAAACTGTATTGAACAATATGTTGATTGGGCCCCAACGATTTCAATTAACCTTGTTCAAAATTCAAGTGCAATTGGAGCTGCAATTTTGTCGTTACAACACGAAATGAATGAAGTACTTTCGAGATAAAAAGGAGCAATAACATGATAAGGGTTTTTGAAGCTGAAGAAGATGTAGCGAAAGTGATTGCTGCTGAAATGAAAGAATATCTAGGTGATGAAAATCCAGTATTCTGCTTGGCTTCTGGGAGTACACCAGAAAAGAGCTATAAGCAATTTTCTGAAATGATCAAAGGTCATTCTGATATTCAGAAGTTAAAGATTGTTAGCCTAGATGAATGGGTGGGAATTGAAAAAACATCCGAGGGAAGTTGCTACCAAATGCTAAATAAGGATCTGTTTAGCCTAATTGGTCTTCAAGAACAACAAGTTTGTTTCTTTGATGGAACAGCAGAGGATTTAGATGAGGAATGCTCTCGTATTGATGAAGCAATCAAACAAAATCCGATTACTTTTAGCTTGATGGGCGTTGGAATGAATGGACATATCGGACTCAACGAACCGGGTTCTAAAGTAATCGATTATAGTACAGTGGTTGATCTTTCTGAGAAGACGAAGGAAGTCGCTCAAAAATATTTTAATCAACCAACTAATTTGGAAAAAGGGATCACGATTGGGTTAAAGCAAGTAATCGATAGTAAGCGAGTTGTAGTGGCTATTACTGGTGCTCATAAAGCTGAAATTGTGAAGGAAATTTTTGCGAGTGGTGAAAAGAAGTTACCTGCTCAGGAAATGTTAGGTTTCGATCATATCGATTTCTATTTAGATGCAGCTGCAGCTAAACACCTCAATCTGAATCAATAATTTAGAGGTGAAAAGTATGACAGAGAAAGTAATTGGTTTTGATATCGGAGGAACAAATGTCCGGGTTGGTCTGATAGATGAAAATCTGCAACTTCTTTCCAAAAAAGTTACTGACACATCTAGTTTTCAGACGAAGGAAGAGTTGTTCACATCTATTAAAGAGACCATTCGAGAACTTGATCCATCTGAAGAAGTGAAAAAGATGGGGGTTGTGCTACCGGTTCCATTAACACTAGGGATAGAAATGCTTTCCGATGCAACCAATGTTCCGTATTTAGAGTCAGTGCATATCTCTGAAATCCACGAGTTTTTTAAAGAGTATGAAGTTTTCATTGAAAACGATGTAAACGCCGTTGCCGTATTAGAAGCAAACATTGGTAGTGCAAAAGAACATCCGTATTCGCTATACATTACTGTAAGTACAGGTATTGGTAGTGGAATCATCATTAACCGTGAAGTATTCCATGGAACTCATGGATACGGAGGAGAAGTAGGAAGCATCCAACTTTCTGATTCCAAAGGAGGGTTCTCTAATGGTACATTAGAAAATCTTTGTAGTGGAATGGCGCTAGAACAAAAGAGTAAATCTCTTTTTGGAGATGACGGAACTTCACGACTACTTTTTGAGAAGTATCAAGAAGGAGATGCGGGTGCAATTCAGGCGATTGGGGAATGGATAGAATATTTTTCTAGTGGAATGGCATCCTTGATTCACTGCTTTGATCCTGGAATTATCGTTTTAGGCGGAGCTGTAATACAACATAACCAATGGCTTGTTGAAAAAATTTCAGAAAAAACAAAGGAGAAAGTGTTCTCTAATCTAGTAAACAAAGTGAAAATGATAGTTTCAGAATTTGGTAATGATGCTGGCTTAATTGGCGCCGGATATATGGCTTTGAAAAATAATAAAAAACAATAAAAGGGGGATATAAAAATGAGAAAGCTAAAAGTCACTCTAGTGGGTGCTGGAAGCGTTTCCTTTGCATTAGGCACACTGCAAGATTTAGTTTTATCAAAAAGATTAAGAGAAGAAACAGATTTAGAAATTGCACTGATGGACATTAGTGATAAAAACTTAAAAATGACACATGATTATGCAACTCAAATGTTTGCAGATTTCGAAAGTCCTGCAAAGATTTGGATGACAACCGATTTAGAGTCGTCACTAATAGATGCGGACTTTGTAATCGTTGCAATAGAAGTAAATCGTTATTTCTATTGGGCACAAGATTTCCATATCCCACGCCGTTACGGTAGTAAGCAAATCTATGGAGAAAATGGTGGACCAGGGTCAATGTTCCATACTTTGCGTAACCTGGGACCAATGTTGCATATTGCTAGAACAATGGAGAAAGTTTGTCCAAACGCTTTGTTTATAAACTACACAAATCCTGAAGCAAAATTAGTTGAAGCTGTTTCTAACCTAACTTCAATTAAGATTGTTGGTCTTTGCCACGGTCTAGATATGGGTATCGAGCAATTAGCTGAAATGCTTGAAATGAAAAAAGAGGATATTGCTGTAGAAGGTGGCGGTTTAAACCATTTCGGTTTCTTCACAAAGATTTGGGATAAGAACACAGGAAAAGACTTGTATCCACTTTTCCGTGAGAAAGAAGCTAAGGCAAATCGCCTGGCTAAGTTCGATCACTTAGCACTTTCAAGAACACTCTACCATACATATGGTTACTACCCATATCCTGGAGCGAACCACTGTGGTGAATACATTTCTTGGGCGGAGGATTTTTATGCGGGTCTTTCATTGCAGTTCCGCTATAACCCAATGAATCCGAATGAAAAGATTGGCGACAAGAATTCCAGAATCCCTGAATTCGTTTACTGCGCACACGCTGGTAGTGTAGACCGTGAACTGCACGAAGGGGATAGTGAATTAGAGACTTGGATTGCAGAACAATTTGAGTATAAAAAGGAAAATGTAAATGGAACATGTGAGTATGGGGTTCCTATCATTGAGGCTATTTTCTTTGATGACGAAATCGTCATCAATGCGGCGAACTTACCGAACAAAGGTGCTATTAAGGGTCTTCCAGATGATATGGTAGTTGAGACACAAGCTATTGTTAATGGTAAGGGAATTGAATTAGTGCCGATGACAGTTGAATTACCAACTGCACTCATTGGAACAATCCATATTCAGGGTACAATTCATAAGTTGTTATTTGAAGCATATCATGAGGGATCTAAGACGAAGTTGCTTCAAGCAATTCTTCTTGATCCACAAGCGCCAACTTACTACCAAGCTTGTGCTATGATTGACGAATTGTGTGAGTTACAAAAAGATATCCTCCCAGATTTAGAATGGAAACAACCAATGTAAGTGAATAGGGGGAAATAAATATGGAAAAGCAAAAACTTATTGAGTTATTAAAGGAAATGACCTTAGAAGAAAAACTAGGACAAATTAGTCAGATTACTGGCGAGCACTACATTGGTAGAGTTGACGATGAAATGATTGAAACTGGACCAGGATTTTCGAATGCCATCTTAGAAAACAACAACTTATACACAATCGGAAGCATCATCGGTGTTTCTAGTGCGAAAATTACAAATGCCATTCAAAAAGCATATTTAGAGAATTCCCGTTTGAAAGTGCCTCTAGTATTCATGCATGATGCCATTCATGGATATAGAACAATTTTCCCAATCCCGTTAGCAATGTCTTGTTCTTGGGATAGTAAGCTGATCAAAGAAGCTGCTGCACACACGGCATCAGAGCTGCGTGCAACGGGTATTCACGTAAACTTCTCGCCAATGGTTGACCTGGTTCGCGACCCAAGATGGGCCGTGTAATGGAAGCGTTTGGTGAAGACCACATTCTTTCTGGAAACCTTGGCCGCGCGATGGTAGAAGGTTATCAAAAGGGAGAAAACGGCAAACTATCAAACGATGGAGTTGCTGCTTGTTTGAAGCACTTCGCTGCATACGGTGCGCCAATCGGTGGTAAGGACTATAACACTGTAGATATGTCCATGCGTGAATTCTTCGACTACTATGGAAAGCCATATGAAGAAACATTAAAAGGCAAACCAAGATTTGTAATGAGTTCATTCAATACGTTTAACGGTATTCCTGTAACAGCAAGTGAGGAAATGATGCAAGATATCTTAAGAGATAAGTACGGATTTGATGATCTTGTCATTTCTGATTGGGGTGCTGTAGCAGAGCTGCAAAACCACCGCGTTGCTGGAAATGGTAAAGAAGCAGCAGTTCTCGGATTAAAAGCTGGAATCGATATCGAAATGGTTTCAACACTTTACTTTGAGAACGGTAAAGAAATCCTTGAAGAAAATCCTGAACTTCTTAATGTGATAGATCACTCAGTATTGAAAGTTCTTGAATTGAAAAACGATTTAGGACTTTTCGAAAATCCTTATGTTAATGAGGATGCAGAAAATGATGTTCTTTTAAATCAGAAATTCATTGAATTTGCTCGCGAGTCAGCGAAGAAATCTTGCGTGCTTTTGAAGAACGAAGGCAATGCTTTACCAATTAAGCTTGAGCATAAGAAAGTTGTCGTAGTTGGGCCATTCGCTAAAACAAACGAATTGCTTGGAAACTGGATGTGTAAAGGGCGTTTCGAAGATGTTGTTTCATTAGAGAAAGGTTTGAAGAATGTTCGTCCTGATGCTGATATTGCCGCGTACGAATCGCTTTCAGATTGTCCAAAAGAGGTTTTACAAAACTGTGATTATGTACTAGTAGCAATTGGTGAGGACTGGCAGTTAAGTGGAGAGGGACACAGTAGTGTTAATCTTGAACTTGAAGATAGCCAGAAAGAATTGATTCGTGAAGTGAAGAAGCTGAACAAGCCTTATTCATGCGTTCTATTTACTGGAAGACCACTTGCTTTGGAATCAATCATCAATGATATTCCATCACTTTTACTTTGCTGGTTCCCAGGAACGCAAGCAGGTAATGCGGTGGCTGATTTAGTGTTCGGAGAAGCTTCTCCTTCGGGTAAATTGACCATGTCATTCCCACGACATTCGGCACAAGCGCCAATCTACTACAATGAGTACAATTCAGGTAGACCTGCGAACGATTCAAGTTATAGCAGTCGTTACCAAGACATCGAATCGGGAGCTTTGTTCCCGTTTGGACACGGTTTGACTTATACGAATGCTAAGTATTTAGATTTTAAGATTTCAAGCAACAAAATTACTGAAACAGAAAACATCAAGATTTCTTTCAAAGTAGAAAACCCTAGCTCATATGTTCATACAGAAATTGCCGTCCTTTACATCGAGGATCTAGTTTCTAAAGTATGTCGTCCAATTCGCGAGATGAAGAAATATTCGGTTGTTGACGTTCCTGCTGGTGATTCAAAAACAATTGAGTTTGAACTTTCTTTAGAGGATTTGAAATATCTGGATAATTCCCTGAAGCCACAAATTGAGCGTGGGGACTTCAACATTTATATCAATGATATGAAGGAAAAAGTATTTAGCTTTGTTTACTAAAAATAGTTGGAAATCCATATTAGCACTAAGCGAGTTTTGTTTAGATAAAAATCACTTAGTGCCTTTTTTTATTCAATTTGATACACATTTTCAGCAAAAAAAATGAAGAAAACCAGGGATATTAAAATATTAAACTATATTAATTAAATACTATAAATAATTACGTTGACACTGTATCCGTTTACAACTAAAATATAAATGAAGAGATAACAGAATATTTCGACGTGAATATTGATCAATAATGTAATTTATGAGCGAGACCGTTCATTCAAATGAAAACGCTTTTATTGGAATTAAAATCTTGAAAATTTGGACGTTTTAATCCGTAAAAAAATAACCAAAATGATATGGAAACAGCAATTGGACATGTATGCCTCAACTTTTGTACAAAATAGATTGGTAGAGACAGAGTGTGGTAAATGGCAGATCACTTTTTATGTAATAGGTGAAAGGAAGAGGTGCACAGTATGTTAAAGCCGGCTGAAGAAACATATAAAATCGTCATTCCGAGAAAAAGCCAGAATGGATTAAGTAAAAGAAAGAAATTTATGGGCCAATGGCAATTGCAAACAATGATATGGCCAGCAATCATTTTATTGATCATTTTCAATATTATTCCATTGTTTGGATTGATCGTTGCTTTCCAAGATTACTCGCCGATTGACGGATTTATTGATTCGCCGTTTGTAGGTCTGGATAATTTCAAAGCTTTTTTAACAGATCCGGCTTTCTTTCATTCGCTAGGTAATACGCTAGGTATTAGTATCATGAAGTTAATCATAGGATTCCCATTAGAAATTATACTGGCGATTCTTATTAACGAGTTAAGAATGGGAAGATTCAAAAAAACGACACAAACAATTTCCTATCTTCCACATTTCATGTCTTGGGTTATTCTTGGTGGAATGTTGATTACATGGCTAAGCAGTTCTGGATTTGTAAATAGCTTTTTAATGAGCCTTCATCTAATCAAGCACCCAATTCAGTTTCTTGCGATCCCTGGACTCTATTGGTGGCTTGCGGCCTTCTCTGATATTTGGAAAGAAGTAGGTTGGGGCACGATTTTATATCTTGCTGCGATGTCAGGTATTGACCCTGCATTATACGAAGCTGCTAAGGTAGATGGCGCCTCTAAGTTTAGACAAATCTGGCACATTACACTTCCAGGTATTAGAGGTATCGTTACTTTAATGTTCGTTCTTCGAATCAGTTCGCTTATTGGCTCCAATTTGGACCAAGCATTGGTTTTGCAAAATCCGTCTAACTTGACAAACAGCCAAGTAATTGATTCATTTGTGTATTTTATGGCTATGAAACAAGGAGATTTCTCATACGCGACAGCGGTAGGAATTTTGGGATCAATTGTTTCTATTATAATGTTACTTATTGCTAACTTCTTAACAAGGAAGTTTAACGACACAACCATTTTTTAAGGCAGGTGAGATAAAGTTGATAAAAGGTGAGAAAGTCTTTAATGTTTGCAACATCATTTTTATTGCTTTTTTTAGTTTATTGATTTTACTCCCAATTATGAATATAGTTTCATTGTCATTCAACGATGGTACGGACTCGCTGAAAGGAGGGATCTATTTTTGCCGAGAAAATTCTCGTTGGCTAACTATCAAGTAGTTTTAAGCAACCCGGCAATTTATAAAGCATTTGGTATTTCCGTTCTAAAAACAGTTATTGGGGTTGTATCCCATCTAATTGTTACTGGAGTTGCAGCGTATGCGATGAGCAAATCTGAACTCTTAGGCAGAAAATGGTTTATCAAACTGGGTGTTTTAACGATGTTTGTTGGCGGAGGGATGATTCCTAGCTTCCTAGTTATTAAATCGTTGGGCTTATATGATAGTTTTTGGGTTTATATAATTCCAGGACTATTCAGCTTTTATGACTTAATTATCTTCATGAATTTCTTTAGAAACTTACCAGCATCTTTAGAAGAATCAGCGAAAATGGATGGTGCAGGATATTTCAGCACTTTCTTTAGAATAGTACTACCTTTATCTTTTCCGGTTTTTGCTACTATTGCATTATTTACCGGAGTTGGACAATGGAACGACTTCTTCACTACAAAGTTGTATATTGATAATCCGAACTTATTTCCGATTCAATTCTACTTATATCAAATGTTAATGAGTGTCGGATCGCAATCAGCTATCAAAGCAGGGATCGTAATCCCGACGCAAGCTTTGCAACAAGCAACAATGGTAATAACAACACTTCCTATCGTGTTGGTATATCCGTTCTTACAGAAGTACTTTATTAGCGGTATGTTAGTAGGCGGAGTAAAAGAGTAAAAAAAGAGAGGGGATTTAATTTATGAAAAAGTCGAAAGTATGGAAAAAGACTGCACTTGCAGTAACAGGATTGGCTCTAGCAACGAGCTTGGCAGGTTGTGCAAGTGCTACTTCTGGTAAGGATGATGCTGCAAAGTACCACTTGCCAAAAGCAAAAATCACAGTGGATGCTGAGACGCCAAGTTGGAAGAAAGATAAAAATAAGGCATCACTTAACTGGTTTTTCGGATGGGATTGGTTTGGACCTGGTCACTTCGATACTCCTGTTGAAAAATACATAAGACAAGATACAGGTGTTGATATCACGTACAAAAGCGGTGGAGATGATAAGTTGAATTCTCTTATTGCTTCAGGCACGCTGCCTGATATTATCACAGTTGATGGTGGAAGCCCATTGGTCAAGGAGCTAGATAAGGTTGCTATTCCTCTAGATATATTAGCTAAGAAATATGACCCGTATTTTATGAAACATGTTGCTGATCCATCGATCGTAAAATTCTATAAATCAGCAGATGGTCACCTTTATAAATATCCTAACTTTGCGTACACAAAGGATGACTATCAAGCAAAAGATGGCCTTTATGGTAACGAAGCGTTTGTTGTTCGTAAAGACTTGTATGAACAAATCGGTTCACCTGACATGAGCACGCCCGAAGGTTTCTTAGCCGCTCTTGAAGCTGTGAAGAAATTAAATGCAAAAGGCGGCGACGGAAAAGCTGTAATTCCTTTCGGAATCAGCGCAATTGGTGCTGATTCAGTTGGAACTGACGCATGGCTGGCAGACTTCCTTGGTATTCCTACTGTAAAAGATGGTAAACTTTATGACCGTTACACTGATCCAGAGTTTGTAAAATGGATGAAAGTGTTGGCAAAAGCAAACCGTCAAGGACTTTTAGATCCAGATGTAACGACTCAAACTGATGCTACACCGAAGATATCTAACGGAACATATTTTGCGTATGCAAGTGCAAACCTAAATGGTGACGCTTACTTATTCCCAGCTTGGGCAAATTCCCATCCTTCTGCAGCTTATGAAGCTATAAATGGACCAAGTTCTAAGGAAGGATCCCAGACTGTTGCTTTAAGTGGTGGATCAATTGCAGGATGGACACGTACCTATATTTCGAAAACGTGTAAAAATCCTGAGAAAGCTATGGAACTAGTAACTTACCTTGCAAGTGAAAAAGGACAAGCTACAAACTACTTCGGTAGAGAGGGTACTGACTACACTATGGTTAGCGGTAAGGCAGTATTTAGCGATGCAGTTAAAGATATAAAAAACAATCACCCAGATCAGATGGATACTAAATACGGTTTTGGTAAAAACTTTTCTCTTGAAAACGGGTCTTACCTTTCTAAACTAGCCGGTATCGATCAGTATTCAACTGCGGACCAACAAATTTATGCTTGGACTGTACCATACTTATCAGATACGCAGAGTGCTACAGCGTTTATGGATGCCAACTTAACATCTGAAGACTCTCGTAATAAAGAAAAGATTGCAACTAATTGGGCTCAAACTTTTGTAAAAATCCTTAAAGCTAAATCTAATGCTGATGTAGATCAGGCGTTTGCTTCATTCAAACAATTCAGAGATGATAATGGCAATGCTGCCATCGAGAAGTCACGTAACGCAGTTATTGCTCAAAACGTTAAAAAACTTAAGTAATTAAAGATTACTAACGTATAAATAACTCAGAAGTCAGTCTTCCTGAGACTGGCTTCTGATTCATTTTGAGGTAATTAGAAATGATAAGCTTAGAAAGTAAACTTTACCATTATTTAACGGCGATTTCACAGTTGATAGTATTGAATATTTTGTTCTTACTTGTTTCTATTCCTCTAGTATCTTTGCCTATTTCGATTTTAGGAATGAATCGATGTGTAGTAAATATAATTGAAGATAGAAAATTATTTTCAGGATTGAAATTTAATAAAAAAATATGGATTAGACTAATAATTCTCCTTTTTATTGCCCTATTCTCGATGGCAACCATTTGGTCATTAGCTATGTCTGGTCGTGTGTTCCCGAATTATATAATCATTTCATTGATTATCTCATTTAATTTGATTTCATATGTATTGATAATTTTTTATGACGATGGGTTATACGTTCTTTTAAGAACTTCTTTCATATATTCAGTGGTTTATTTTCCGAAAACAATCTTACCGATTTTTATTATTTTATTTGCAGTGACAAAGTTCGTTCCTTATCATCAATTTGTTATTGTTACCTTGTTGCCTGCCGTTTTTTTCTATATGTTCATCAGAATTAATTACAGGACACTTGTGGAAATCAAAGGATTACACAAAATGTCCTGGTAGGTTTTTCAAAGCAAATATTTAGGATAATTGTCACTTTTTCAAGGGTGGGTCATGATGAAAATCTGACTCACCTTTTTCTAAATTAATCGATTTAAAGCTTAACTCAAATAAATAAGCTCAATTTTTTCCAAGTGAATGAATGGAAGTGACTTGTGAATGAAGTATCAGATAATTAATCAAAATGAGTGGCTGTATCCGGATAGCATTGTTACAGAGTATGGTGACAAAGAGATTAGGCTCAACACAGCAAAAGGTGCTTATATTTCAACTCAGATTTTATTAAATCACTTGGAAGTGGGTACAAAATATCAATGGGATTGCATAACTCCAAAAGGTGTTTCTGTCGAAGGTTATCAACAAGTCGACATCCTTTGTGAAAAAAATACAGGACCAATTTGTTTTTGTGTGAATGAGGAGGCAGGTGAGTCTGCAGACGGATATACAACTCGAAAGGCTCCTTTCAGAGTATATGATGCACTAAGGCCGCTTGCAAATAATGAGTTCGAGGTAACCGCTCAGACGGAAGCTTTGTATTTGGCTTTCTTTGTGGACGAAAATGCACTTACGGGAGAATTCACTTTTTCTTTTGACCTTCAAACGGGCGGATCTATGCTTTCAATTCCTGTTTCCTTAAAGATTTTCAATATAACCATTCCAAAAGAAAAGAATCTATATATTTCCAACTGGTACAGAGCAGACAATATCGCAACTCAACACAACCTGGTAATGTGGTCTGAAGAACATTGGGAAATGATTGAAAAGTATGCCGACCTAATGGCAAGGACAAGACAAACTCACTTTTGGATTCCAAATGAAATTAGGGAGATTTCTAGACGCAGAGATAGAACTTATGAATTTAGGTTTGACCGCACAAAGCGCTTAATTGAATTGTTTCTTTCAAAAGGTTTCACTCATATTGAAGGAAATCTGATTTATGCGCGGGCTGATTTCTGGGATTCTACTTTCATCGTTAATATCCTGGGGGAAACCGTTTCTGCAAAATCTCAAGAGGCATACGAATTTGTTAGTCAATACTTAAAAGCTTGGAAAGCATTTCTGGAAGAGAACAATTGGCTGCACTTGCTCCATCAACACGTTGGCGACGAGCCGATTGAAGCCTGCAAAGATGAGTACCGCATTCTTTCTGGTATTGTGCGTAAGCATTTACCTGGAGTATCTTTGATGGAAGCTGTCGAAACTTACGATTTGGACGGTGCAGTTGATATTTGGATTCCAAAGAATAACTACCTCCAAGAAAATAGAGATAAGTTTGAGAGAATCAGAAACAATGGAGAAGAGCTATGGTTCTATACTTGTTGTTACCCAGGAGGATCTTATTTAAATCGTCTTTGGGATATGCCACTTATCCGTACAAGATTATTGCACTGGGGAAATTATCGGTATGATTTGAAAGGATACTTGCACTGGGGTTTCAACTGGTGTGATGCACCAGACCCATTTAATCATAAAGATATTTTCTTCCCACCCGGAGACACGCACATTTCTTATCCCGCAGGAAAAGAAGTCTGGGGCAGCATGAGAATTGAAGCAATGCGAGCGGGAGTTCAAGACTACGAATTGTTTCACATGCTTGCTAAAAAGAATAAAGAACTTGCTGATGAGTTATGCAAAAGTTGTTTAGAATCATTTGATAAGCCAAATGAGGATATTGTTCATTTTGAAGAGGTTCGCGAGAGAATCTTATTGGCAATTGAAAAATTAAGTTTTGCATAGAAAGGTATGTACGCAAATGAAATCCAGAGAGAGTTTACCCTTACAAGAGTTTCGTGGAAACGACGGAAAGACCTGGATTCGTAAAAGTAAGAATGGGTCACTCTTGAAAACTATAAATTGTTTGTAAAAATTTTCCTGGATTTAGGTGGGAAGATGGTTTCACTGATATGCAGCTTGCCAAAAACAGTAATTTGGAAATTAAATAATATTTCATTAGTGAATCAAATGAGGAGTAAAGCAATGAACATGGATAAATCTCAAAATAATTCGAAATTAATTTTTCCGGTAATAAGCGATATACATATTCATTCAGATCATAATGATAATGATAATCTAGAAAAATTTATCACTACTTTAGACCAATTAAATCAAGTAGCTCCTAAACAAGATGCTTTTGTAGTTGTTGGTGATTTAACTGAATCTGGAGATATATCAGAGTATGATAAATTTATGAATGCTTACAATACTAGAAAACAACCAACAGCAGTTTCATTGATCGCAATCGGGAATCATGACTATTGGAATGGATTATCAGTAGAGGATGCACAAGAACGTTTTTTCGAGAAAACGGGTATGAATTCCATTTATCATCACAAGGTCATAAATGGCTATCATTTTATTATTCTAGGAACAGAAGACGGCATAACTGAAGGAACATATTCTTCAAATCAAATTGAATGGCTAGGTGAACAGTTAAGGAAAGCTAATGCAGATGATCCAAGCAAACCGATTTTCGTCTTCCACCATCAGCCCATGATAAACACGATTTATGGAAGCGAATGGGGCTTTTCTGAGAATAGAGATCTATTCTACAATACGTTAAAAGAATATCCTCAAGTCATCGCGTTTTCTGGTCATACGCATTATCCTTTAGACGATCCTAGAATCATCCATCAAAAAGATTTCACTTCCATTGGAACTTCTACAGGTGCTTATTTATTTCTCGAAAATGGAAGAGTTCAAGGCGAAATACCTGAGGGTGCTAATTTCCAGAATCAAGCTTTAATTGTAGAGGTTTATGACAGCGAAGTATTGATTCATCGCCGTGATATTCATAAGAATGATTGGGTAGGGGAACCATTTGCAATCAGCTACCCTGCATATAAACAGACATTCAACTATACAGAATCAGGTGACAAAAAGGCGCCGTTCTTTAAACCGGACTCCATGCTTTCGATTGATCATGAAAAAACGACAGCCACCTCCTTAACAATCATATTTACCCAAGCAATAGATAACCTTCTTGTCCATGACTATAAAGTAGTAGTGAAAAAAGCGAAAACAGGGGAAATAGCAAATCAATTCCTTGCGTTCTCAGAATTCTACAAAGATCCTGTTCCAAATCCATTAACATTGTCACTGGACGAATTGCAGCCTAATACATTTTATCAGATTGAAGTACATGCACTTGATTCGTACGGCAATGTGAGCTCTAACTCGCTAAACGTGTTAGGCAGAACGTTAGATGGTGAAGTGACAGATGTAACAATACCTTTACCGGAAAACCCACAATAACGAATGTTCGTCGTCATAAGCCTCAATTTTGGGGAAAATATCATAATAGCAAAATAGTAGATGTTTTAGTTATATCCTCTATATTCATTGAGAGGTATAAAATGTATTCTGTAATCAAATATGTAATGTTTTGAATTTTATAGAAATGAGGATGTAAGATGACGAAAATTCCAGTAGCTGTCCAAATGTATACTTTGCGTGACGAAAGCGAGAAAGATTTTGCAGGCACATTGAAAAAAGTTGCTGAGCTTGGTTTCGATGGCGTTGAATTTGCTGGATATGGCGGATGGACTCCGATAGAAGTAAAAGCTTTATTGGATGAACTTAGTCTTCAGGCAGCTTCCAGCCATATACCTCTTGAAGAATTGGAAAATAATTTGGCGCAGGTTATTGAAGATCAAAAAATATTAGGAAGCAAATATGTTGTATGCCCTTATTTAATGGAAGAACGTCGAAGTGAAAAGGATTATAAAACCCTTATTTCTGTTTTAGATCAGGCAGGTGAGGCGTGCCGCCGAGAGGGCATTACCCTTCTTTATCATAACCATGATTTTGAACTAGAGCGCCTGTCGGATGGCAGAACGGCACTTGAGGCTATTTTTGACGACACAAACCCAGATAATGTGAAGACAGAGTTCGATGTGTACTGGCTTACAAAAGCGGGTGAAAATCCTGTAGAGTGGATGAACCGTTATAAAAATAGAACACCGCTTGTACATCTAAAGGATATGACAACAGATGAGGAACAGTTTTTTGCTGAGCTTGGAACAGGTGGCGTTGATATTGAAGCTGTACTAAATTCAGGTGAAGAAGCCGGTGTAAAATGGTGGGTGGTTGAGCAGGATTTTAGTCGTCGCAGGCCATTTGAAAGTATTGAGATGAGCATCCAATACTTGAAAGAGAAGATAGAAGATAATGGGTTACTAAACGTATAAAAATAGGAGGGAAATAAATATGAGTAAATTAAAAGTTGCCGTAATCGGGTGTGGAAGTATTGCACAATATCGCCATTTGCCTGAATATTATTCGAATAAAGAAGTAGAAATAGTTGCGGTATGCGATATCGTTGCAGAGCGTGCAGAGGAAATGGCCGTACAATATGGAGCAAAAGCTTTTACTGATTATAAGGATGTAGTAAATCTTGATGAAATTGATGTGGTAAGTGTGTGTCTCCCAAACTACTTACATGCACCTGTATCGATTGCGGCACTAAACGCAGGAAAGCATGTTTTATGTGAAAAACCAATGGCGACTTCACAAGAAGAAGCTGAAGCTATGATTCAAGCAGCGAAGGTAAATGATAAAAAACTCATGATTGGACATAACCAACGTTTCGTTTCTTCACATCAAAAAGCAAAAGAGATTATTGAACTTGGTAAGCTCGGAAAGATTTTCAGCTTTAAAACCACGTTCGGCCATTCATGCCTGAGGGTTGGAGTATTGACGGAGCAGAGAGCTGGTTCTTTAATAAAGAGAAGGCCTTTATTGGTGCAATGGGTGACCTTGGCGTCCATAAAGCAGACTTAATGCGTTATTTGCTCGGAGAGTTTACCGAAGTAGGAGCATTCATTGAAACAAATGCGAAGCAAAACACAGAAGTCGATGACAACGCCGTTTGCATTTTACGCACAGAAAGCGGTATTATCGGAACGCTTGCAGCAAGCTGGGCCTATGTGTCAGGTGGTGGGGATAATTCTACTATTATTTATGGAGAAAAAGGTACACTTCGATTAGAAGCAGATCCAGAATACTCACTAATTGAAGAATATCGCGATGGAAGCGCCGTTTATCATAAACTAGATAAAATCCAAACAAATGAAGAAGGCGGACAAACATCCTCTAATGTCATTAGCCATTTTGTTGAAAGCATTGTACAAAATAAAGAACCACTAATTAGCGGTGAAGAAGGAATGAAATCACTGCAAATAATATTAGCTGCACTGGAGTCACAGGAAACGAAGCGTATTGTTTCCTTAAAGAAAGAAGTGTCAGTCTAACGAAATAATGCGTCATTAAGCCCTACTTTTGTAGGGCTTTTTATCATATTATCCTATAAAAAAATCCCCTCAAGTAAATGAGGGGGAGATAAGGCTATACATCATATTTTACAGCTTCATTGGAACCCCGTGCTGGCCAGAACACATATTTTCCAATCCAAACCGTAAGCGCTGGAACTAAGAATGGGCGGACAATAAACGTATCCAACAATACACCCAGGGCGGTAATAGTACCGAATTGGACGAGTATTTGGATCGGAAGGGTGGCGAGAACAGCAAAGGTTCCTGCCAGGATCAACCCTGCTGAAGTAATGACCGATCCGGTCTCGGCGACTCCGTCTTTCACTGCTGCAGGCAAAGGCTGTTTACGGGCTTTTTTCCAAATGCTTGATACCATGAAGATATTATAATCTTCGCCAAGTGCAACGATGAAGACGAAGGAATATAAAGGTATGAATCCCTGGATAGCATTTACATCAAACATATAATGAAGAACGAGCCATCCGAGGCCGAGTGCACTGAAAAACGAAAGCAGTACGGTTGCCATTAAATAAACCATGGCGACAATGGAACGCAAATATAGGAACAAAAGGACCGCAATCATCGCAATGATGACGGGGATGACGATTAATGCGTCTCTGTCTGTCGTTTCTCTTGTGTCATATTGCGTTGCTGTCTGTCCTGCTACCCAAACATGATTTTTTGAAAGGCCAGTGTCCTTTAAGGAAGCTTTGACTGCTTTTTTAATAACCGGAATATGGTCCATCGCTTGGTTGGAATATGGATTTTCATCCAGTTCGACTTCATAGGATAAGAGATTTTGATTGTTTTTTCCTTGCTGTGGGTCGGATACCTTGGAAACAAAGGACAATGCCTTTAAATCATCTCCGACTTTTACCTCTTTTCCTTCTGTGTCAATGATCACCTGAACAGGAGCTAGCTGGCCTGGTGTGAAATGCTTCGAAATGAGCTGGAAGCCTTCCCTTGATGGCATATCCTTCGGAAAGGAGGATAACGTATCAAATGTATACGTAATTTTGCTTGCGGAAAAAGCGAAAATTCCCAGTACCACGGTTGTAACAACAGCAATCGTTTTAGGGTGCCTAACAATAAATTGGCCTAAAGCGGAGCCGATTCTGTGCTTTTCCTTTTTAGCAGGAACAGGCTTTCCTTTACGTATCGCCCGTTCTTTTATCATTTCGTCCGTTCTTGGAATGAAGGGGAAGAATGAGATTCTCCCGAAAATACCAAGCAGGGCAGGTACCAAGGTCAAGCTCGCGATCATCATGATGAGGATCGATAAACTAAATGGAATGGCGAAGCGCTGAATGGATCCATAATGTACCAGAAGCAGGGCCAACAGGGAAAACACCACTGTCAAACCACTCATGGCTATTGCACCGGAAGAGCTGCCTAACGCTTTTTTTAGAGCAGCCATTTTGCTATCTTCTTCCTGTAAAACACTTCTAAACCTTGCAATTAGGAATAAACAATAATCCGTTCCCGCCCCAAACAGGAGAACGGTCATGATTGAAAGCCCCTGGGAGTCGAAGGTAACCAAACCTGCTTTGCCGGCAGCCCCGAGAAGTGGATTGATGACTCCGTAAGCAAACCCTACTGCTATTAATGGAACCAGTGCCAGGATCGGGGAACGGTAGATGGCCAGCAGGAAGACGAGCACGAGAAGAACCGTCGCAAAAAGAAGCTTAAGATCTCCCTGGGAGAACAGGGCCGTCGCATCAACCTCGATTCCCACCGGGCCAGTTACCCTTACAAGTAAGTTGTTTTTAGCCGATAGAGAAGTCTTTAATGGATTTTTATCAAACTCGGATGATGTCAGCTTGTTTAATGCATCGAAACTTTTATTCAACTGCTCTGTACTTGCTTTTTTTTCAAAAAGGATCGGATAGATTAAAGTTGTGCCGTCACTTGAAACCTGCTGTTTTAAAGCTGGCAGGGGCAGCCTGTGAAAAGGTGCAGCATCAATTTGGTATGGCAGTGGTTTACTGGTGATTTTTTCAGCAAAACCCTGAATGGACTTTAGGTCATCATCTGAAATTCCAGTACTCCTGTACCAGGTAAGTAGTGCTGGTTTGCCAGTCCCTGATGGAAATTCTTTTTCTGCAAGCTTTTGAGCCTCTACAGACGGCTGTTGATTTTTTAGGTTTGCAGCCAGGTTATTTTCCTGTGTGTTAGCCTGCGGGAATAGCGCATTCAAAAGAACAACAACCGCAATCCAAATGGCTAACGTGACCCATCTGCCAAGCTTTCCTCCGACAGATTTAGTGTAGCTTTCCATAAATCCTTTTTTCATCTTTTCATCTCCCTTAACTTATCAGTTGATAAGTGATGTTTATAATGTATTTACTAATGGTTTAATATATACAGAATAAGATGTGATTTTAAATTTATCAAGTGATAATGTGCTGCTAAAAAAATATAAACGAATTATATTTTTTTCTTATCAGAAGCTACCCCGTATAAAAGTACATTCACAATCATTTTTACATGCTGTTCATAGATCTTTTTTGATCCTGAGGAGTAGAGTTTTTTGCCTCTAAAGGTGTATGGCTTAGCAAGTTAAGAAGAAGGAAGGCAGAATTGATTGGATTCGTACCAAACTCGGCAGGATTGCGAAGGTCACCAGCCTCGAGCCCTTTTGCAAAAATTTCCGAGATAGGGCCGATAAAGCCATTAAACCAGCTGTCAGAAATCAACTTTCTGGCGTCTGCGGATAGTTCTTGTTGAATGTCACGGAACATTTGGTTCATTTCTTCAGGCTTATTTACCAAAATAAAATAGGCAACCTCAACGAGTCGTTCCTTTAAATCTTTATGGCGTTTGATGATCCGTTCCAGCCCTGTTTTGGTTTTATGTATTTCATTTAATATAACTTCAATATAAAGTGTCTGTTTATTTTTAAAATGATGGTAAAGTGCTGGCTGCGTCAACCCGCATGCATCCGCAATCTGCCTTGTAGACACGGCCGATATCCAGATTCCATAAAGAGCTTATGAGCTGTTCTGATAATGGTTCTTCTCGTTTCCCCAAGATCATCTGTTTCATGAAGTTTCATCGTGCATAATCCTTTCATTCAGGTCCTTTTCTTAAAGCTTATATTACCTGCCGCCGTATAACAAGTCAAAGCTTGAAGTGGAAGAATCAGGTGTCAGACTCCTTTATAAAGAAAGAAAAAAGAGGAATGCTAAAAACTAAAGTAACATGAAATGAAGGAAGGGGAAACGATGAAAAGGATACTGGCTACTGCATGTTGGATATTATTCTGTGGATCCAGCCTTGCTTTTGCTGAAAAACCAACTGAGGATAAACAAACACTTGTAGTGGGGAATGAAAAAGAAGGGGTCTACCTATACGCAACACCGGATCTAAATAAGAATCTTTATAAGGATTTCCGTGTCAAGATTGAGAACGAAATGGTGGAAACACAGGGCTGGGAAGTGGAAATGAGAGAAGAACGGCAGCCTGAATTACATGTCATCGATCTCAATCATGATGGGAAAAAAGAAATTGTCGTCATCTTGCCGATAGGTACTGGCACGTGGGTAGTCGTGAAAGAAGCACATATCCTTCAGCAGGTAGAAACTTTGGATGGCAAACGCTATGAGGAAATGGACATCGATAACCCCGTTCACACGATCGAGCGCGATTTCAAGATTACCGCTACTAACAAAACGATACAGGTAAAGGGGCGTGGACATGTTTGGAAAGTGGCCAATATTTGCGGCAAAACATATTATCGGCATCGATTCCCACTCTATCAATCCGTGAATTGGAAAGTGAAGGGCAATAATTTAATGGCGGATGTAGGGTTAACCATCAAAAATAACTGCGTCCCGGCCGGATTTATCCTGTCCTACAAGCAAAGAGGGGAAATTTATATAGCGAAGCATGTGAAAGTGAATTTGTAAAATACGGGTGTCAGGTAAGCAACGTCGATCATTGTATTTGTTGATAAATGGTGTCTGACCTGGTCCGTCCCCCTGCAGACAAGGGCTCTATTGGACAAACTTCGCCCGTGAGCAGTCAAAATGTCCAATAAGAGGGTTCTATTGGACAAACTCCGCCCGTGAGCAGTCAAAATGTCCAATAAGAGGGCTCTATTGGACAAAACCCGTTCCATGAGCGGTCAAAATGTCCAATAAGAGGGCTCTATTGGACAAACTCCGCCGTCAGCTGTCAAAATGTCCAATAAGAGGGCTCTATTGGACAAAACCCGTTCCATGAGCGGTCAAAATGTCCAATAAGAGGGCTCTATTGGACAAAACATGGTCCAGGCGCGAACGAAATGTCCAATAAAAGAGTTTTTATAAGATATAATCTGCCTTAAAAGAGGTTTTCCATGTTGGAGAGTCTCTTTTTGATTTTTAGAACAAGAAAACGCAGAGACTAATAGATTAATGCAGAATGATCCTATTAAACAAAACTGCATGATCACGGTAATAATTTTTAAAAAGGTATTTTTTTTAAGGGAAATTTAAGGTTGGTTAGCTATACTAGTTCTGTCGTTAGACTGAGCAAAAAGGTAATAGGAGGATTTCGTATGGGGAAAATGGATAAAAAGTGGGTAATTTTATGTTCAACCGCCGTTGCAGGGGTTTATGCCGCCGGTTTTTTTTCTACGGAAACTCAGGCCACTAAATTGGAAACGCAGCAGCATGCCCAAATTTCCATGCAAACAAATGGCGGGAATTCTAGCGCTGTTTCCACCAAAACAAAACAACTATATAAAGATGGGACATTTACAGGCACAGGAATGAATCGGCGCGGGTCGATTGAAGTTGCCGTTACAATAAAGAATGATAAAATCACGGATGTTGAAATTAGCAATTTTGCCATGCATTATTCTGAAGATGATATAGTTGGCCTGCCTGATGAAGTATTACAAACCCAAAGTGCACAGGTAATGAATGTTTCAGGAGCAACCTATAGTACTCAGGCTTTTGAAGATGCTGTACAAGAAGCACTCTATCAGCGCCAAAATGCTTAAGGGGAACGTATGAAAAAAACGAAATTATTTATGGATTCAGTTGTAGAGATACAGGTAGTCATTCGCGAAACAATGTCAACAGAAGAGGCTGAGGCAAAAATGGAGCGGGCTTTTGAGGCATTCCGAAAAGTAGAACAGACTTGCAGCCGTTTTAGCCCTGACAGTGAATTAATGAACGCCTGTCGAATCATTGATAATCCAATTCAGATAAGCCCTTTTTTATTTGAGCCACTGAAGTTCGCTTTGGAAATCGCCAAAATAACGGATGGTGAATTTGACCCTGCGATTGGTAAAGTCATGGAGCAGCAAGGATATAATCGTCATTATTTAACAGGAGAAATCAGTGAAAACCCATCTGCTGACTCCGTCACGTTTCGGGATATTATTTTAGATGAACAAGACCGAACATTATTTTTGAAAAAGCCTCTTGTAGTTGATTTAGGAGCGGTTGCGAAAGGGTTTGCGATCGATTTGGCAGCTCAGGAGTTGAAGGACTTTGATGGGTTTCTTGTTAATGCTGGTGGAGATCTGTTTGCTGGGGGAGTGGATAGGGATGGATTCCCTTGGAAGATAGGCATTCAGCATCCCAAGAAAAAAGATAAAATCATTCACGTAGTCGAGCTATCTAATGAAGCCATTTGCACCTCTGGAAGTTATGAGCGCAGGCATTCTAAACTCCCCGGTATGCATCACATCATTAATCCTAAAACGGGGCATTCGCCAAATGATTGGGTCAGCTGCAGCATCATTGCGCCTTTCGCCATGATGGCCGATGCCTTTTCGACAGCAGCTTTTTTGCTTGGTCATGAAAGAGGAACGCAATTAATTGAAAACATTGGTCTAATGGGACTTTTAATCACATCCGGGTTAGAAGTTCTTAGAGTTGGAGGAAAATAAATGACAGTAAAGAAATGGCTTAAAACACCAAAGGGCTATGTGGGAATGGTTTTGATAACTTATCTCCTTATCGCATCAATCGAGTCCAAAGATATAAAGGGAATTATTAATGGCGTTGCCGCGGTTATCGTTTCAATCATGGTGGACATTCTTTGTAATGTTGTTAAAAAAAGAAAATGGAGCATGCCGGACGGTGCCCTTATTACAGGGTTCATCATTTCCCTAATCTTAAGTACAACAACCTCATTTGGGATCATTGCGGCAACAGCTGCTATTGCGATTTTGTCCAAGCATCTTTTGGTATATAAGAAAAAGCCGATCTTTAATCCAGCGGCTTTTGGTTTACTTTTATCCGTTCCGTTCTTTCATACGGGTCAAAGCTGGTGGGGGGCTTTTGGAGATCTTCCTGCTTGGACCATTTTGTTTCTTTTAGTTGGAGGATATTTGGTCACAAATCGTGTAAACAAGTTCCCTCAGGTTTTTGCGTTTATGGGCACTTCTTTCTTACTTTTGCTCCTAATGGGGCATTTCAATATAGGAGATGAGGTGGACGCACTCCGGCCGCCATTTATAAACGCTACTCTTTTCTTTGGCTTTTTTATGCTTACGGATCCGCCTACTTCCCCAGCTAAAGATAAAGATCAAGTCCTATTTGGTATCCTCACTTCAGCAGCAGGGGCGTTGATCTACGGGATTTTCGGGGGATTAATGTATTTGTTTATAGGGTTGTGTATCGGAAATCTTTATTCCTTCCTAAAAAAACGCTCATCATCACAAGTATCAATGAATCGCAAAACAGTTAAAAATACGAGAACAATGGTGAGCAAGTGACATTTGATTATCGTGACAACAATATCTTATTACAAACAAAAAACAGTTCAATAAAACGAACTGTTTTTGTTTGTACATTTTTATCTTTGAAGACCAGGATATTGCCAGATACCTGAGGTTCTAAATAGGTCGCGATAAATCACGAGCTTTTCATCATTCGGTACTTTTTGGGCTTCTGCTAAGGAAGGGAAATCCAAATAGACCATGTTTGTAAAGTTTCTGCCTGACTTTTTGCCATTCATTTTATCATAAAAGTCACTGGCTTCTTTAAAAACAGTTAATGCTCTTCTCATATGGCTGGCACTTGTAACAAGTGTAACGTCTTTTAAGTTCTCTTTTTCAAGAATAGCGGTTGTAAAAAGGCCATTTTCAACAGTATCAGTAGAATTATTTTCAAGAAGGATTCTATCTTTTTCAATTCCTTGAGAGATCAACCACTTGCTCATTGCATCGGCTTCTGTAACACCTTGTTTAGGAACTCCACCCGATACAATAATTTTCGAATTTGGGTATTTTTTAGCAATCGCAAGACCTGCTTTTAAACGTTCAATGAGTGTTGGCTGCATGGAGCCATCATCTGCGAGAGCGTAACCCAAAATTACAATGGCATGATCTTTTTGAGGTAAGTTTGCAGGGACTTCAACATTAAATTTTTCTTTCATTATATCTTCTGTTCTATTAATTTTTTGAACAAATTCATTTGCCTTTTTAGCATTTATCCTTTTTAGCTTTGAAATGGAACGATTATACGTACGTTCGTCTCCATTTATACGTGAGTAAACTCCATAGACTAGGTTTGTATTGAAATGATTTGGCTCTAAATTTAATATTTGTTTGTACGTTTGAAAAGCTTCCGGAAGCTTTTTTTGTATGATTTGTGTGGACGCTAATGAAAATTTCAGATCAATGTTATGGGGATCAAGTAATGCTGCTTGAATAAATGCATTTTCAACAACATCAAATTTACCCTTTAAGGTAATACCCTTAAATATTTCTGTTTCAGCTTTTTTAATGTCACCACCATGCCAATAATAGTACATGGCGATATCTTCAAGCTGCTTAATTCTTGTAGAAGTGGGTTCATCATGCTTTAACGTACTAATAGTTGGAGGTTCTTGTGTGGTCCCATTTGTTGCATAAGCTGTTGTAAAAGTTATCGAGCACAAAACAATTGCTAGTACCCAAAATAATCTTTTTTTCAAAAATTTCATTGTTATCCTCCTATTAATAGAGTAAATAAATCCATCCTGACTTATGGTGTCTTGTTTGGATTAAATTATTCTATTTGAAAAATTATTTTTTAGTGGCTTTTGTTTCATATACCAGCATTGAGGATTGATCATCATCGGGAACAGCGTACATTTTAATTCCCAGTTTCGTATTTTCAAGAAATACTGGATCTCGTGTTACAACATGTCCCTGAGGCGAAAATAGAGTAATAGGCAATTCGTGAACCATATTCATTTTTTTCATATCCAACAAGGCTAATCCGCCCAATTCATATTTAGCAGTAGAAGAACTTTGCTGTGGCAATTCAGTAATACCGCTGCAAATCATGCTTTCTTTTCCTGCACTCTCGCAGTCCTGATAGTCGATAAAGTGGCTCGGATTCGTTGATTTGCGGAGTACTTTTCCTTTTTCATTAAACTCATAAAAGGTTCTCGAACCCCAGCTTACAGCTTTTAGATTCCCGTGTTTTCCATCACGAAGTACCCCTCCAATATGGTCATTCGTGCGGAACACTTCCTCGGATTTCATCGTTTGTGGATCAACTTTATAAATGATTGATTTGCTGTTTGGGCGGTACTCTGCAGCGGGAACCCAGATCGATTCACCATCATAGGCAATTCCACCAGGATGGTATATACTGCCTTCACCAAGCTTGATATCCTTTAAAAGTTTCCCTTCCTTATTAAAAACAAAAAGATGGCCAATGCCTTTACCAGGTGAGCGGTCATAACCATCATGAGGCTGGTCGTATTTTACCGGTTTTTCAATGATTTCTACAGAAGACATGTAGTATAAGTCTCCGACCTTCGTCATTCCTTGTGGATGATAGGTTTTAAATTGCAGATCAACTTTTTCTGTTTGCTCCCACACATTATCCCGGGAAAGCTGTTGGAATTTCCCTGCCATTTCTTTCCCTTCTTTCCCGGAATTAAAAGCATCAGGGTAGGCAAACGCAGTTGATACAGTACCAATGGTAAGTGCCGCCGCTATGGCGAAAATTACTTTTTTCATTCTCCATCCTCCTCAATCTAATGTATTTCCTAGTAGTCTTTTTTAACTTACATAAGAGTTATTAAGGAGTTGTAAGTTGTGTGTTAGATATTTGTAAAAGTTCGATTACATTTGGCAAGAATCGCTTTCCTTGAGGTCATGGTCCGTAACAATTTAGCAGGTGTAATTATCGAAGACTTTTGGTAGGGTTAATTTTATAAGAATGGCGAGGAACGCTAATCTGGTGTGAAATGATACGACTTAAAAAAAGATAAATGGGGTGCGAAAATGGATCATCGAGAAAAATGGAATCGAAAGCATAAAGAGAGGCTGGATGAACTTAGAGAGCCTGTACCCAATGAAAGGCTTAAGAATTTATCCCCATACATGCAAGGGGGAACGGCACTTGATATTGCTTGCGGTCTCGGAGGAAACAGCCTGTTCCTGGCCCAGCTGGGATATGAAGTGATGGCGGTGGATATATCAGAAGTTGCGGCAGATTATGTCCAGGAAATGGCGGTAAAGCAGGGCCTAATGGTGACCACTATGATAGGTGATTTAACCAAGATTACAAGCCTGCCATTGAAAAAGCATTCATTTGATTTTGTGATGAATACCTATTATCTGGAAAGATCCATCATCCCTTATGTAAAAGAGCTCGTAAAGCAGAACGGTTTTTTCTTTATGGAAACCTACTATAAATCTCCAAATGCCGAACATCAAAGAGTATCCAGTCAATACAAACTTGAGTCCAATGAATTGCTATCCGAATTTCGGGATTGGAAGATTCTCTTTTTTGAGGAAAACGAGCAGGAAGGCAGGCAGACGATTTTTTGCCAGAAGCAGGGGATTTAAACGAATGGTAAAAATGGATGAAGACAAAATCAGAGATGGTAAAATAGATAGTTTTAGAGAATAGTAGGTTTGGATTTTAAACGATAGCGCCCATTCTACTTTTCGATTTTTTACAACAAAAGGTGTGTTTTCTCATCAAATTCTCATCATAAATATGCAAAAAGACTTATATACGGTATCGCTTTACCTAAGTAAAATATTAGGTGAACAAACATATTATTCCAAATGAAAAAGGCAAAACCATTGAAAGATGGTGACGCAAAGCCACGAGCCTAAAGAATTGACGTTAAGAAACCAACTCCAGGGTAGTCGGCCGCCACAAATGGTACTTGAATTCTGCCATGGTGGGTAGGATTTTTTATTTGGGGAAATTGGAGAGGTGAAAGGATGAAAAGAAGAAAATTATTAATGCCGGCAGTTGCTTCGCTTTTAAGTTTTACGTTGTTTTCGTCTGGAGGCTCAAGCTTTGCAGCAGCACCCAGCCATGTTCAACTGAATGGAGCAGCACCAATCGCCGCAAAACACGGCAAGCTGATTGATCACACCAGCCGCAGCACAAAGAGTTCCTTAACAATCGCGCTGAAATTAAGAAATAGCGATCAGCTTGACAGTTTTATCGCTAGTCTCAATGACCCCTCATCCCCTAACTACAAGCATTTTCTAACACCTGAAGAATTTAAGCAGCAATTCGGACCAACCGATGAAACGGTTGCCAATGTTAAGGACTATTTAAAAAGCCAAGGTTTTAAAGTTGAAACTATTTCTTCCAATAATGCGTTTATCACTGTCAGTGGAACAACAGGACAGATGGAAGATGCATTTAGTGTAACGATTAATAACTATAAAAACTCAAATGGACAAGCTTATTTTGCAAATGACAAGGCACCTGAGATTCCTGCAGAATTTGCCGGAGTAATCACAGATGTGGAAGGCCTGGATAACGAATCACGCTATACACATCCACAAATCAGGAAACCGTCACCACAAGTGAGTAACAAGCCTGCAGCAGTTGAACCAAGAGTGGGCAGTGGCCCATCTGGCGGCTATACACCGGCTGAATTAAAGGGGGCGTATAATGTCAGCCCGCTGGCAAGTGCCGGTTATACAGGATCTGGCCAAACTGTAGCCGTAATGGAGCTTGACGGATATGTCGCTTCTAACGTCACGAACTACAGCAACTACTATGGCCTTGGAAGCCCTGCACCAACCAATGTTTATATTGATGGTTTTAATGGTGCTGCCTGCGAAGGGCAAGTAGAGGTAGAATTAGATATCGAGGTTATCAATGCCATCGCTCCTAAGGCGCAAGTAATCGTATATGAAGGACCGAACACGGGACAAGGCTTAATTGATACTTATCAAAAAATTGCTACTGAAAATAAAGCGAAATCAATTTCTGTCAGCTGGGGAATTGGCGAACAGCACGCTTCTACCGCTAGCATGAACAGCCTTCATACCATCTTCCAGCAATATGCTACACAAGGACAAAGTATTTTTGCAGCGTCTGGAGATAATGGTGCATATGATTCCGGTGGTTCTACCCTTGAGGTTGACAGCCCGGCAAATGACCCATATGTCACAGGTGTTGGCGGAACACACTTGAATCTAAGTGGTTCATCTTACAGCTCAGAGTCTATTTGGGCTAACAGCTCAAATAAGACAGGCGGTGGTGGCGGTTTGTCTACGCTATATGCTATGCCTTCATTCCAATCTGGCACTGGTGTACAAAATAGCTATTCAAATGGCAAACGCCAGGTTCCTGACGTTTCAGCAGATGCTGACCCAAGCACTGGTTATTCCATCTACAGTCAGGGCGCATGGACAGTAGTAGGGGGAACATCGGCTGCTGCACCATTATGGGCTGGTATCGCGGCACTCAATAATCAGTACGCGGCTGCAAATGGCAAGGGTAACCTTGGCCAGGCGAACCCAACGCTTTACAAAATGTTTAATACTACGCAAACATATCCTGCGTATCATGACGTAACAAGTGGAAACAACTTGTACTATCCGGCAACAGCTGGCTATGATATGGCTTCTGGTATCGGAACACCTGATGCATATAACCTGGTTCGCGATATTAACGGATCTTCTGGAGGTTCTGGCGGCGGTGGTACCGTTACAGAGCTGATCACCAATGGCGGGTTTGAAAGCGGTCAATCGCCATGGACAGAATCAAGCACTGGCGGTTATCAGTTAATTGATACTTCCCGTCCGCATACTGGCAGTAGCTCTGCATATCTAAATGGCTATAACAGTAGTACCGATACAATCTATCAAACTGTTACCATTCCATCTACAGCAACGAGTGCAACACTTACTTTCTGGACTTATGTATCAACGACAGAAACGAGCCATGCCTATGATTACCTTTATGCACAGGTTAGAAATACAAGCGGCTCAGCGTTATCTACATTGTTAACACTCAATGATGGCACAGCTACAGGCTGGGTGCAGCGCAGCTACAGCCTCTTGAATTACAAAGGGCAAACTGTTCAAATTGCCTTCAAAGGCACAAATGACAGCAGCAACCCAACTGATTTCTTTGTGGATGATGTGAGCTTGAAAGTGCAATAGAATAGAAATAAAACAACGGCCTTCATGTAATGGGGGCCGTCGTTTATTTATAAAAATATTATGTTGTTTCATTTTATGGCGAATGCCTTTTTTTACTAAACTAACGAAGCAGAGTTTTAGAAGGAATTATAATGGTCTGCATGGAATTCCTTTATATGGAATATAATTCTGAGTGGTTGTATAACAAAGAAACTCTCGTTAATTGTGGAGGAGTTAAGGTATGCAAAGTTTTTTATGCTTAGTGGTTGGATTGATTTCTGCCTTTTCATTATCAGGGTGCATTGGAGAGAATTATGATTTTACACCTCCCAGTGTTACACTCTCTGCTAGCAGTATCCAATTGAAAGAAGCAAATATAAATTGGCAATCTGATAAACAATACAAGAAAGAAACGAAAGATATTCTATCATTAGCAAGGAAACAAAAACAAATGAGTGTTAATTCTGGTCAACGAGATTATATAGAATTTGATAGTGAAGATTATAGAGTTGAAGAAATAAGTATTTGGGTATGGCAGCAGGATAAGAAGGTAAAATTGGAACTTGATAAAAATCGCAACTTCAATTTTCCAAAAGAAAAAGGTGAATATTTAATTGAAGTGGACCTTTACACAGACAGTGGAAGTGCTGAGTATGTAGGTAATATCGACATTAAGTAGTGGAAAACCACTCGATTTATAAGCCTGTTTAAAAACATAAAATGGTGGTAAAAAACCATTTTTATTCAGTTATTTGATAAGACCCTAGAAATAATATGGTCTTATTTTTTATGTCTTAAAAATCAATATTATCTTTTAACAAGGCTGTTTTCTAATAGATTGTTGTTTTGTAAATAGGTTGTTAAAAGCAAATCGTTGAAAAAAGAAGTTGATTGGAACGGAAGGTGCGAGACTCCTGCGGGAGCAGCGGGACAGGTGAGACCCCGCAGGCGCTGTGCGCCGAGGAGGCTCACCGCCCGCCCCGCGGAAAGCGAGCATCCTGGAGTGGAAATTAACTACTCTTTAAATAGCAACAAAGTATACGAAAACAGCCTTTAACTAAGCCAAAAAAAGGATTTTCATTTCGAATGTCGAAATAGTTTATGGAAAGGGGGTAATTAAATGACAATGGTAATCAAGAAAGATAACATAGTTGAAGATTTTCACGGAACAATGGTCGTTGACCCTTATCGATGGCTGGAGGATCCAAATAGTAAAGAAACAATACAATGGGGAAAAGAGTTAGGGGAAAAATGTGAGGCTTATTTTAAAGATACGTCGACAAGAGAAGAAGATAAGACCCGACTGACGGAATTGTGGAACTATCCGAAACTTTTCGTGCCAAAGAGAGTGAAGGACAAGCTTTTTTATCAAAAAAATGATGGTTTGCAGAACCAGGCCGTAATGTATAAGAAGGATGGAGAAGAGGATACTGTATTACTTGATCCCAACAAATTAAGTGACGATGGTACCGTTGCGATGACAAACTATGCCTTCAGTGGTGATGGCCGTTATCTAGCCTATGCTACTTCTACTCACGGTAGTGACTGGCAGGAGATTTACGTAAGGGAAATTGAAAGTCGAAGAGATTTAGAGGATCACATTCAATTTGTAAAGTTTACGAGTATAGCATGGACCCCTGATTATTCAGGCTTTTTCTATAGCCGTTTTCCTGAACCAGGAACGGTAAGTGAAGAGGATGAAGGAAATTATCATAAAGTATATTTTCATCAATTAGGTACGCTCCAGGATCAAGATACCTTAATTTTTGAGCATCCAGACAACAAGGAACTGATGTTTACCACATTTGTAACGAATGATGATCAATACATTTGTCTTCATGTAAGTCATGGAACAGCTGCACAAAATCGCTTCTATCTAAAAAAGCTAGGATCAACAGGTGAATTTACACGTTTATTAGATGAACAGGATGCTGAATACTCTTATATCCATAATGAAGGTACTCTTTTTTATTTTAAAACTGACCTGGAAGCTCCGCGGGGTCGAATCATTGCTATCGACATTGAAAATCCGTCACATGACAATTGGAAAGAAATTGTCGGTGAACAAGAAAATGTTATCGATGCGGTTAAGTTTATTAATGGCCAATTTGTCATTGCCTACTTAGCTGATGCGTTTCATCAAGTTCATTTGTACAATGAAGATGGTAGCTATGAAAAGCAAATTGATATCCCTGTCATAGGATCACTTACTGATTTATCTGGGAAACATGACCAAACCGAAATGTTTTTCGGTATGACTTCCTTCTTAAGTCCAACCGTTGTATATCGATATGATTTTTTAAATGGTGAACTAGAAGTGTTTGCCGAGTCTGAATTGAAAATAGATACATCTCAATTCGAAACGAAACAGGTTTTCTACACATCTAATGATGGAACAAAAGTACCGATGTTTTTAACGATGAAAAAGAATCTTCCGTTGAACGGCCAAAACCCTGTCATTTTGTATGGATATGGCGGCTTTAATGTTAGTATGACTCCTGGCTTTAATCCAGCGATTTTACGCTGGCTTGAAAAGGGCGGAATCTATGCTGTAACCAACCTGCGGGGTGGTTCAGAATATGGTGAAGACTGGCATAAAGCTGGAATGCTAGATAAAAAGCAAAATGTGTTTGACGATTTTATTTCTGCAGGAGAATACTTAATAAACAATAATTACACAAGTAAAAATAAGCTATCTATTTCTGGGGGATCTAATGGAGGCCTTCTCGTTGCCGCATGTATGGTTCAGCGTCCAGACTTGTTTGGAGCGGTTATTTGCCGTGTTCCAGTTATCGACATGCTGCGTTATCATAAATTTACGATCGGAAAGTACTGGATTTCCGAATACGGAAATGCAGAGAATGCTGAACAGTTCCCATTCCTATATGCATATTCTCCGTTGCACAACATTAAAGAGGGGCAAAAATATCCTCCAGTGTTGATCGCTACAGCTGAAAGTGATGACCGGGTTGTACCAGCACACGCAAAGAAATTTGCTGCTACTTTACTAGAAAAAGCTAGTGAGGATTCAACCATTGTTTTACGTCTGGAAGCGAAAGCGGGGCATCGCCTTGGAAAGCCTACTTCAAAACTGATTGATGAGTGGGCAGACTTTTATGCGTTTTTGGATAAAGAGTTGGTGTAAGAGAAACGCCAATCTGAAAAGTGATTTAACGCTGATTTACGTTAATTTAATACGTGAATCAGCGTTTTTTAGTGCCTGACCCCCCAGTGCGTTAAAGTATTAACTAAGTGGGGGCAGGCACCTTCATGTGATTAAGAAGTAATTTGTTCCTCCGAAGGAATCTCCAAATTCACTACATTATTATCATTCAACTTATTAAACATCGGATGCAACGAGCAAACAATAGTGGTGATTGCTATTAAGCAGCCTAAGGCTAAGAATAAGGCCGAAATGGAAAATGACTCAGCAATATAACTTCCAATTGCTGCACCGAAAGGAATTCCGGCTTGTGCCAGAAAGACTCTAACAGAGAACACTCTGCCGCGTAAATGTTCAGGTACTCTTTGCTGGTAAAGTGTTGTGTTATTAATGTTAAAGATAATCGCAAATAGTCCTTGCCCAAAGGTAATGACGATTGCCAGCCAGTAAAAAGGCGTCCACCCTAAACCTAAGAATAATACTCCATTCATAAATAAGGAACCTAGCATCACCAATTTCCTGTTTTTCGGTTCCTTTAGAGTACCAGTTAATAAAGACCCTGCCAGCATTCCAAAGGAAAATGCTGAAGTAAATAAGCCGTATTGAAAAGCGGTTCCATGGAATTGATCTGTAATATATGGTAAAAACATGGGCTGAGCAGCACCGGAACTGAAATTAATGATCATCATCATGATGCCGACCCAAAACAATACAGGATATACCCGATAAAATTGAAGGCCTTCTTTAAATTGAACGAACCAGCTTTCTTTCTTTTCGATTTGTGTTTTCGTAGAACTTGGGTTCATCATTAATAAAAGTCCGGAAAGCCCTAAAGAGACGAGGAGGATTATCAGCACTGATTCGATTCCAAAGGCTGAGATTAATAACCCTCCAAGTGTAGCCCTAACAGCATCATTACCTGTCCGGTACCTTCCAGAAGGGAATTGCCTTTGATTAAATTATCCTTAGGTAAAATATCGGCAACGTACGCCATGCTTGCAGGATAAAATAATGGCTGGGCTATTCCAATCGCGATCGATACGAGATACAAATGCCAGGTTTCTAATAAATCCATCGGCATTAAAATGGCAGGGACAAGAAAAGCGGCAGCCCGAAACCATTCAGAAAAAACCATGACTTTTTTGCGGTCCCATCGATCTAAATAAAGGCCGGCAAACATTTGAATGACCATATTCGGCAGCATAAAGACTACCCAGATACTTCCCATGGCCACCTTAGAGCCTGTCATTTTATAGACAAGCCACGACAATGCGAATGTTGCAAACGTACTACCCAATCCTGATGCCCCCTGGGCCAGCCACAAAAACATAAACTTCCTATTCTTCAATAACTCTTTCATTTGCCCAATCCCTCTCTTTTTAAAAATTAGACTTCTGAAGGAAACAGATATTGATGGTAATTTTGAAAAATATTATCGAGGCCTTGTTCTCTTAAGCGATAGCGTTCGGAAGAAGTAGGGGATAATATCACCTGAACCAACCCGGATGCCCTTAATAGAACCATATGATGGTGGACCGTACTTTTGGCAAGCCCAATAAAATTCACGATGTCTGTAAAACTTCTTTCCTTTTTTTCGAGAAAACGAAGAATTCGCAGACGATTTTTATCCGATAGTGCAATTCCTCTCTGCATTAAACTGGGTGAAGGTTCCCCCTCTAAAGAAGGGTTGAGGTCAACAGGATATCCATAGATGTGCAGCTGGGGATAATGTGAATAGGTCACAATCGGGCTTGAATGGTAAGCAGGGTACAAGATGACCTTTTTTACCTGATCATATCCTCTTAGCACAAAACCATTTGTGGCCTTTTCTACAAAATCCAAAGGTGAGTAATGAGTGATTTGTTGCTGTTTTTCTAAAAAGTCCTCCTCCAAAGAAGTAAGAGTGCCAGGATCCAGCTGGTCATAATACTCCTTCTTCCACTGCTTCAATAAGTCGATTGATGTTTCAAAGGTCCCTTCCGCAGATGAGAAGTAATCTTTTGGGACGTGCATTTGGTTTTGAAAGTGCTCTAATACTCCTTTCCTAGTTGTGTCACTCAATTCGTCTAAAAGTTGCTCCAAAGGTAAGTTGGATACCGGCTTAGTTAAAAGATATTCAGATAGTAAACCTATTTGCTCTAACTGTTCTGAGTTTAATGCGTCTGCTAGATTGCCGCTAAGCTGTTTTAAAACTGTCTTCCGCCAATTCACACCCATTTCTGTTTTTTTATAAAAAGCCGGCTGGGTAAAAACACGTAAACTGTTCAGTAATTCAAATATAGGATGAAAGCGTACTTCAATTGTCCAAGTCATTTAGTTGTTCGACTCCCATCTAACTAATTGTTTATGTAGTTCGATTGTAAGCGAACAACTTTTGATTAGCAAGAAGATTTTTCCAAATTAAAAACGCAAAATCTGACATGTGCATTTATTTTTGGTAATATACTAGGTGGGAAAATATTTAGGAAACCGAAAGGAATAGATAGATGAAAGACAATAACTATCCCTGGCTGCTCCTCTCTGTGACAGGTCTTGGTGTCATTCTTGCCACCTTAAATTTCAGTACCTTAAATGTGGCGCTGCCGGAGATTACGAATCATTTTCATGCGAGCGGACTGGCTGCCAACTGGATCTTGTTGTCCTATATGCTGGTTAATACCATTTTTATTTTGGTATTCGGAAAATTGGCGGATATCTTTGGACGGCGGGGTATGTACCTGTTTGGTCTGCTTGAGTTCACCATTGTCAGCTTTTTATGCGGATTGGCACCAAACGTGTGGGTTCTGATTTTGCTTCGCGCGCTGCAGGCACTCGGGGGAGCACTGATTATTACCAACACGACACCTCTGATTACAGATGCTTTTCCTCCTAAGAAGCTGGGGACAGGATTGAGTATTAATATTTTGATTGCCTCGATTGCCCAGTTAATCGGACCGGTCATTGGCGGATTTTTAGTCTATCACTTTGGCTGGCGCTGGGTATTTTGGTTCAACGTACCTGTGGGAATTATCGGGTTCATTTGGGGACTTTTTACACTAAGAGCTGTGCCAGGAAGAGCAAAAGGAGAGAAAATCGATTGGCCGGAAATATCATAACCTTTATCGGCCTTGGCGGTTTCATTCTTGCTTTATCAGAAGTAGGTGTTAGCGGCTGGACAAGTCCGATCGTCCGTACAGGCTCATCCTATTTGTCATTTTTGCTTTTGTTTTTGTATGGGTAGAAAAACATGCAAAATATCCAATGATTGATTTTAAGCTATTTCACGATCGGCCATATGCAATGGCCAATTTAGCTACATTTTTCAATTCGCTTGCCCGCTCATCAGTGGTTTTGTTAATCGCCCTGTTTTACCAGGTGGTTGACAATGAAAACCCCTTTACAGCAGGCCTCAAAGTGGTTCCTGTTACTGTAGGTATCATGCTTGGCTCCATCATTGTCAGCAAGCTAACGTTAAATTATTCGGCAAGGTTGTTGTCAACCTCAGGGCTGTTTGGTACCTGTATTGGCATGCTTTTATTAACGTGGAAAATAGGTGCAGATGGATCACTGTTTTGGATTATCCTTGGCCAATTGCTCATCGGGATTGGAACAGGGGTCTTCCAGACGCCTAATACACAGTCGATTATGCTGACGGTCCCTCATGAAAGGCGTGGAATCGCAAACGGCATTCGATCGATGCTGCAAAACATGGGAGGAGTACTAAGTACGGCATTATCATTAATGATTGTCACAAGCCTATTGCCCATGCATTTAAAAACCGCTATTTATGCCGGCGCAAATGCCCACATTGTCAGGGAAGATACTAGTTTAATTGTAACCGGGTATCGGGTAGTATTTTTGGTGATGATGGTCCTTACGATCTTCGCGATTGCTGCATCGTTTTTAAGGAATGCGAAGAAGGATACACAGCCAGTTTAATTATTTTTACTCAACTTTCATGCCATTTAGGGGTCTCAACATAACCGGATAAAAAATTAATAATCCTAGGTTTCTTAAATGAATATTTGCATATGCTATTAATAATTGTAAAACCTTTACATCTGTCATTTGAATTGTTAATATGAATAAAATTAAAATGGTTAATTAAGCGATGAAGAGAAGAGTAAATAAATTTAATTCTTTACAGAGAGCTTCCGGTGCTGAAATGGGAGCAAGAATGATTTATTGAACCAAGACTCTGAGCTTCACATTGGATCTGATGTTAGTGATAGTGTGACAGGTGCTCCTGTTATAGAGCTAGGGTATAAGTATTAACATTAATGCCGTACCCGAAGAGGTTAATATGGTGACATATTAACAAACTGGGGTGGTACCGCGATATAAAATCTCGTCCCCAAGACGTAAACAGTCTTGGGGGTGGGATTTTTTTTATTTTATAAGAAAAAAATGCAGTAATACAGGAGGGATAAAGATGGATGGAGAGAAAAAAATAACCTTTAATAATATGGATAGGATTGTTGAAGAAGATTTAGAAAAAGGAACATTTCAAAGAACGATTTGCACAAGGTTTCCTCCGGAACCAAATGGTTATCTCCATATCGGCAGTGCTTACGCTATACACTTGAACTATATGATTGCTCAAAAATTTAATGGGCTATTCAATCTTCGATTTGATGATACCAATCCTTTAAAAGAAGATGTTGAATACGTTAATGCAATTATTGAAGATATTAATTGGTTAGGATATACGCCTGAAAATCGAATATTTTATGGATCAGACTATTCCAATGAAATATTTAACGCAGCAATCCAATTAATAAAAAAGGGCAAAGCATTTGTCTGTGAACTTACACCTGAAGAAATGAAAGAGTATCGCGGAACTTTAACAGAACCAGGTAAAATCAGTCCTTATAGGAACAGACCAGTTGAGGAAAATTTAGACCTGATTTTTAAGATGAAAAATGGTGATTTTTCGTCAGGGTCAATGGTATTACGGGCGAAAATCGATATGGAATCACCCAATATGAATTTAAGGGACCCTATCCTATACAGGATTATTCACGCTAACCATTACAGAACTGGTAACGAATGGTGTATATATCCAATGTATGATTTTGCTCACCCAATACAAGATGCAATTGAAGGAGTTACACATTCATTATGTTCGATAGAATTCAAAGATCACCGGCCGTTATATGAATGGGTTCTGAATGAATTGGATATAAAAGAACCACCAAAACAAAGAGAATTTGGAAGAGTGAATATTACCGGAGTAGTTACAAGCAAACGGTACTTAAGGGAATTAGTTGCTGGGAAATTTGTAGATGGTTGGGATGATCCACGGCTGCCCACTATACGTGGGCTTCGGAGAAGGGGGTTCACACCAGAAAGCATTAGAACATTTGTAAATGATATTGGGTTTGTAAAGCATGCAAGCACGGTTGACTTTTCTATGCTTGAAAGTACACTGCGCAATGAGCTGAAAACAAAAGTCCATAGTATAATGGCTGTTTTGAATCCGCTAAAGGTAACGATAACGAATTACGAGGAAGGTGCGACAGAACTTTTATCAATTGAAAATAATGTGGAAAATCCTGAATTAGGAAACAGAGATGTACCCTTTTCCAATGTGATTTATATTGAAAAAGAAGACTTTATGGAAGTTCCGGCAAAAGGTTTTAAAAGGTTGTCTTTAAATTCGGAAGTTCGCTTAAAAGGTGCCTATTTTATAAGGTGTAATGAAGTTATAAAAGATGAGGTTACTGGAGAGATAATTGAACTGAAGTGCACTTACGATCCGGAAACCAAAAGTGGCACAGGTTTTTCTGGAAGAAAAGTAAAAGGGACTATTCATTGGGTTTCAGCTTTACATGGCGTAACAGTGGAAGTTAACCTCTTTGACAAACTATTTGAAGAGGAAGAAATCGTGAAGGATAACGAAAAAACATGGGATGAAAAAATAAACCCATGTTCCAGAGTTGTACTTGAGAATTGTAAAATAGAACCTTTCATTAAAAATACAAAAATTGAAGACAGGTTTCAATTCTTGCGTCATGGATATTTTAATTTAGACAAGAATTCAACTGATAAAAAGTTAATCTTCAATAGAATTGTTTCGTTGAAGGATTCGTGGAAAGGTAAGAAAAGCTGAAAAGGAGCCTAAAATGCAAGTTAATAATAAGTCTGTTCGATAAGAGCTGTTAATTATGCTGCCCTATGGGTGGCATTCTTTTTTGTTAAGGCTAAGTCAATTTAACCCGATTTAAAAAGACGAAGTATGCAACTATTGTGATCGAGAAAATCAGATGGCGGCTTAATTCTGTCTTTTTCTTTATATAGAAGATAGTTGAAGAAGGGGAAGCCTTGTGGACGTGGAATATAGTAATAGTAATAAATTAACTTAAATTAATGATAACAATAAAGGGGATGTAGTCATGAGTGTTGTCTTTAGTAAAGTCCAGGACGTTCTGGAAAATTACAAATCTGCTATTTATGAGAAAGATGTTGAGAGATTTTTATCTGCCTACGCTCCTGACATCCACATTTATGATTGTTGGGGACACTGGGAGAGTGCAGGTATTTCTCAATGGAGGGAAACGGTGAAAGCCTGGTTTACTGGTTTAACTGAGGAAGGAGTTTTACTCAAAGTAGATTTTAATGATTTAGTAGTGGAAGAAAATACGAATCTCGCTTTCGTTCATTGTGCTGTTACGTTCGCTGCTCACAACGAATCTGGAGAGAAACTTCGTCAAATGACAAATAGATTCACATTTGGTTTGAGAAAAGAAAATGAATCTTGGACCATAACACATGAACATTCATCATTGCCAATTAATATGGAAAATGGGAAGGGTATTTTTAATTTAAAGTAAGAACGACCATCTTTTTACGAGTCAAAAAAATAAATGAAACTCGCCGATCACACAGCTCGGCGAGTTTTTGTATTGATTTGTTCTTTTGTAAGTGTCTTTTGTTTTTTATCAAAGTGATGACTCAGGAAAGTGAGAAGACTTGCACAGATAGCAACTAATCCACCGACCCATGTCACATTCAACAAATTTCCTTGATGGTAAACGATTCCTCCTAATGCAGAACCAAAGGCGATACCGACATTGCTTGCGACTGGCATCAGTGAAGCAGCGAGTCCTGTCGCTTTTGGCTGATAAATACCGGCAAGGTCTATCAAATAAAGCTGGGTAGATGTGGTTAAAAGGATGGCCATTAATGACATCAAGCCAATGTTAATTAACCCAAACATAAAATTATTAGTCGTCCAAAACAAACTGATCAGAACCATTGCTTGAACAAGGAAAACAAATCGAAGGCGTCCAATAGGATTGTAGCTGGCAATTTTCCCCGCGAGGATGTTGCTGAAAATCGAAATAAATCCGTAGCCAAACAAGATCAAACTGATTGAGCTACTTGGAGCTTCCATTCCTTTCAGAATTGGAACAAGATACGTATAAACGGCATACGTCGCTCCAAATCCTAGAGATGGAATGAAAAAAGCCATTAAGATTCGGGGGTGTGTCAGCAATGAAAATTGATCGCGCATCGAACTCCGAACTTGACTGAGTTTTTTAGGCAAAATAAAGAAAGATGCCAAAAACGCCATTCCACCCAAAAAAGTTGTTAACAGGAAGGTTGCATTCCAGCCGTACCATTCAGCAACGACAGTGCCAATCGGTACTCCAATTACGTTTGCAAGAGTAAAACCACCGAAAACGAATGATATAGCAAGCCCTCGTTTTGCGATTGGCATGGTTTCACTTGCAACAATCATAGCAAGAGAGATTAAAACTCCTGTGACAATTGCCGTCAGCATCCGAAGTGCAAGAAGCATGATGTAGCTCGTCGAAATCACACACAAAGCATTCAGGATGATGAACGATCCTATCAAAAACAACATCCATTTTCGCTTTGGAAAATGGCTTGTTGCTGACATCACGAGTGGTGTGGCAATGGCAAACGTAATTGCAAACGCAGAAACGAGTGTGCCTGCTTTTGCATTTGTCATATGAAGACTCGAGGAGATATCGGTTAAGATCCCGACAATCACAAATTCGCTTGTCCCGAGAACAAATGTTAACAAAGTAAGTGTTAAGATAAGCAACCAATGTCGCTTAGATAATTCAGTGGCTTGCATAAATACCTCTTTTCTTAGTTGCGTATAAAAGTTTAATAGGGTAGGTAAACAATCTAATTATCATACCATAAAACATTTTTATGAGGAAAACCATTTTTTTGCTTTTATCTAAATCACGACAGTTATATCTAGCACATTATTGGAGAATAATGCCCGATTTTAAGGGAGAAGTAAAATTTACCAACTACATTATTTACAAAATAATGCAGAAGTGAGATAATAAAGAAAATTTCGGAGGGGGAAAGTAAGTTTATGGAACCAACTAATTGCTAATATTAATTAATTTTAAAATTAATATGGATTTTGTAATGAGTGTTAATTTACCTATTAAAATTAGGTTTATTTGTTATGCTCTTTATGGAATTAAGGCATTTAGAAGGTAACTTACTTTACTGAAATCGAGATTATAATTTATGGATATTTCATGAGTTGAAATATTCCGCCAGACTGCTGGTTTGATGTATAGGCATAATAATGTGTTTTTTTGAAGTGTACATTTTTGCTTAGACGTCTCTAAATTATTTTCATTGAGTATTCAAGACTGTAAGAAGAAACCATCTTCTTATGGTCTTTTTATTTTACAAATAAATAGTAAAAAAAAATCTTCTTTACCCTGTCCATAAAAAGCGTAACTTAGATTATGGATGAAAGTAGGAATTATTATGTTAGAAATGAAATTAAAATGCGTTAAAAAATTTATGGAAGCCACACTCGTGGTTAAAAATATAACCTTTGAAGCTTATGAAGGAGAGAAAGTTGGCATCGTAGGTGCAAATGGAAGTGGAAAGAGCACGATTCTTAAGTTGATTGCTGGAATAGAGCCGATGAATTACTATCCAGGTTACCCGCAAACCTCAAGCCCTGGATATGATGAAGGCCTTATTAACTTGCCGAGAAGTGCTACAAAGGCATACCTCGAACAATCGCCTCTGTATCCGGAAGGCTTAAAAGTCATCGATGTTTTAAACATGGCTTTTGAGGAGATTGACAGCATTGAAAGTCTAATGCGCGAACTTGAAGAGCAAATGAAAACCTTGGAAGACACTGCACTGGAAAAAGCCTTGAAAAAATACAGTGATCTTGTTCAATTATTTGAAGTAAAGGGCGGATACGAACGGGAAGAAAAATTAAGCAAGGTTTGCACAGGGCTTCAATTTACTGAAAGCTTTTTAAACAAGGATTTTGATTTATTAAGCGGGGGTGAAAAAACGACAGTCGTGCTTGGAAAGCTCTTGATTCATAATCCGGACATCTTGCTGCTTGATGAGCCTACGAATCATTTGGATATGGATTCGATTGAATGGCTCGAAGGCTATCTTAAGAGCTATAAGGGAATTGTCATTATTGTATCCCATGACCGCTATTTTCTGGACAATGTAGTTTCAAAAATAGTGGAAATCGAGGATATGGAATCAATATCCTATAAGGGCAACTATTCGTCTTTTATCAGCCAAAAAGAAGAAAATATGCGCATTCAATATGAGCATTTCAGAGAGCAGCAAAAAAAGGTCAATAACATGGAAAAACAGGTTATGAGTCTGAGAGACTGGGCGATGAGGGCAGATAATAACAAGTTCTTTAGAAGAGCTGCGAGCATACAAAAAAAGCTCGATAAAATGGAACGAATCGATAAGCCGGTTTTCGAGAGACGGAATATGCGATTGGATTTCAAAGCTGCCGGGCGGTCTGGTAATGAAACCATTAAGGCGATCGGGCTTTCTAAAAGCTATGATGACAAAGTTATTTTGAAAAACGCAGATGTAATGATTCATTATGGCGAGAGAGTGGGACTGATTGGTCCTAATGGCAGCGGAAAAACCACCTTTTTGAAGATGCTTTTAGTTGAAGAGCAGCCGGATCATGGTGTTGTGAAACTAGGCGCGAATGTGTTGGCGGCCTATTTACCACAGAAAATTACCTTTAAAGATGAAGAGTTAACATTGCTGGAAGCATTTAGGGAAGACATTTCGATAGTGGAAGGAAAAGCACGGGAATATCTTTCAAAATTCATGTTTTATAAAAGCAGCGTCTTCAAAAAAGTTAAGCATTTGTCCGGTGGAGAGAGGATCAGGCTAAAGCTAGCCATGCTGTTATTTCAAGATATAAACCTATTAATACTTGATGAACCCACAAACCATCTTGATATTGATTCCATCGAAACCCTTGAGGAAGCCCTCGATGACTTTAAAGGAACGATATTCTTTATCTCTCACGACAGATATTTTATCAATAAAATCGGTGAAAGAGTAATTGCTGTAGAGGACCATTCCTTGAAAAGCTATCCTGGAAATTACGATTATTTTAAAAGTGAAAAAGAGAAGGCAAGCCTGAAGGAAGTGAAAGAGCCTGTTGTAAAAGCTGACAAAGTGAAGAAACAAAGAAATAATCCTGAAGATTCCAAGACAGAAGCAGCAAAGGCTAAGGCTCTAGCAAGTATTGAAAGACTTGAAAATGAAATAAGAGAGATTGATACAACCATGGCGGCCGACCATATGGATTATGAGAAGCTAAATGAACTTTATGTCAGGAGAATGGACTTAAGTAAAGAGCTGGATGCTGTTATGGATTTGTGGTTGAGTTTTGGTGATTAATTAAAGGTCGATGTCTGAATAGGGTTACGGGGTGCATTAGCTGGCATAATAATGTAATGTAAAATTAGCAAAAATTAAAAATGAATAGAGGGTTACTATGTCAGTTTCAGATTTTGAAGCACTAAAAAAGTGGAATCAGATTCCCAAAGATTTTCAAGAGCGTCTCTTAACCAATGTTTTCTGTTCTAAATGCTTTGAAACACGGGTTGTGGATTATTCTATAAATAGTGATAAATTTGGCATCGTCATTAGAGGCAAGTGTGAGAAATGCGGTAGGGACATAGCTAGGGTCGTTGAGGATTAAGAATATTCCTTTCTTCACAGCTAAAGTGAGTATGTACATTATAAGGTGCAAATTGAGATGGGTTATGGAAATTTGATAATGAAAATTGTGAGAGCCTAGTCCCTTGACGGATTAGGCTCTCCTCATGTTTAAACCTTTATGATAAAGCAGCTTGATGTGGCTAAATCGAGATTGCGATCGATGTTTGTAGTGATTCATTAGGGCTGATTCTTGTCAATTCTTCTTTCCTGTTTAACTCATCTGTTTTCGCCATCCAGGGCTCAACACAAACGAAATCCTTTCCTTCTTCAGACCAGAGTACAACATAAGGGAAATCCGGATTATACGTTAAATTGATTGAGCTACCGATGTCATCTAGAAAAAATTGAAAAGCACCCGTTTTAGTTTTTAATGCATAGGATTCTTTTTGATCAATATCAATTACCTTGCTGAATTTTTTAAATTCCATATCGTTATAATCCAGGTATTCGGTTGCATCCGTATCAATTTTTAATTGTTTTGTTGTTGTTTTAAAATAAGGATGAAACCCGGCATAGATAGGCATTTCCTCTTTTGAATGGTTTTGGTATTCTTGCTCAATGGTTAGTTTGTTATTGTGCAAGATATATTTGAATATTAATGTAAATTGAAAAGGGTAAGAGGTTAAAGTTTCACTATTACTTTCTAATTTCATCGTGATTGAGGCTTCGTCTGACCCAGTTTTAATATCCTTGACTTGCCATGGAAGATCGCGGGCGAATCCATGATTTTTCATCTTATAGGTCGTTCCATTCCATTCATACTCGCCATTTTCTAGCTGGCCAGAAATAGGGAAGAGAATGGGAATTCCGCCTCGAATGTTTTTTTGTTTATCGTGTAGAGTTGCTTCGTTTAAGAATAGCAGTTCTTTGCCCTGAAGTCCGAGGTTTGTAATAATCCCGCCGCGTTCCGGTACCACCTTTAACCAGGAAGAATTCGCTTTATTGCGCAATTCGATAAAGGTGAGATTTCCTTCTTTGTATTCCTCTTGTATGTACATTCCGTTTCTACTCCTTTTGTTTTTGCAGTTCTTAATCACAGTTTACCGTGTATGGTATTTAGTATCCAGTTTAGTTAATATCCTATACGGATTTTAAAAAGCACCTTTTTGGTGGCCGTCACATGAATCTCGATATTAATTCGTCAAGAGGTTCAAACAATTAAATTGTATATTAATATGGAAACCATTAAAATTTTTATAAGAAACATACATTTTAGAGGGGGAAAATCATTGGAAATCGGTATAAGCACATTTGTAGAAACAACACCAGATGTTCAAACAGGAGAAGTAATTAGCCATGCACAGCGTATACGCGAAGTAGTGGAGGAAATTGTCCTTGCTGATCAGGTAGGACTGGATGTCTTTGGTGTAGGAGAGCATCATCGCAAAGATTATGCAGCATCATCTCCTGCTGTTATTCTGGCAGCTGCGGCGTCACAAACGCAGCGTATCCGGCTGACTAGTGCTGTAACTGTACTCTCTTCCGCTGATCCGGTCCGAGTATTCCAGGATTTTGCGACGGTTGATGCGATTTCAAACGGCCGCGCGGAGATTATCGCCGGAAGAGGTTCTTTCATTGAATCATTTCCATTGTTTGGTTACGATTTAAGGGACTATGACGAACTGTTTGAAGAAAAGCTGGAGCTCTTGCTGAAAATCCGTGAGTCCGAAAAAGTAACGTGGAGTGGCGGGCAACGTCCGGCGATTCCTAATCTGGGTGTATACCCGAGGCCTTTCAAAATCCCTTGCCCGTGTGGGTAGGCAGCGGTGGGAATTCCCAGTCTGTCATTCGCGCAGGATTGCTCGGACTGCCGCTCGTGTTGGCAATTATCGGAGGAAGCCCGCGTCATTTCGCACCGCTCGTTAAGCTATATAAAAGGACAGCAGCACAGGCCGATGATCTTTCTAAGCTGACAGTGGCCTCACATTCCCATGGCTTTATTGCGAAAACCACTGACGAAGCAGCCGAGAAATTTTTCCCACCAACCCAGCAGGCCATGAATGTTCTAGGACGGGAGCGCGGCTGGGGGCATTATGACCGATCAAGCTTTGATGCTGCGAGAAGCTTTGAAGGAGCGTTATATGTTGGCGATCCGGAAACGGTTGCGCAAAAGATTATCGATCTTCGAAAAAACGTAGGGATAACCCGTTTCCTTCTTCATGTGCCTGTTGGAACCATGCCTCATCAAGATGTCATGAAAGCCATTGAACTGCTGGGCAAAGAAGTTGCACCACGGGTAAGGGAAGAAATTTCAGCCTGGGAATCTAATCTTTAAACAATAAAAACCCACAGCAACTGGCTGTGGGCTTGTTAAAGCTTATTGTTGATTTTGACAAGATGTTGATTGGCGAGCCTGGAGCAGAAATCAACACGCAAGTTAAACAGAACTTTTTAAAAAGAAAGCACCTTATCGCGGAGGGGGTATTCCGGTTTAAGGTGCTTTTTCTATTAAACATTTTGTTTAACTGTATGGTTGTTTTCTTTAAATGTAGTTCTGCGGATAAAAGGAATAACCCAGCGGTCTAAACCGATTTTACCAGCGTTGAATCCAGCAGTAAGGATAATCACACCAAGCAGGATATCCATTGGGTTGCTGGATACGGTACCAGCCATTACATAAGCAAAGTTCATCACTAATCCGAAGAACATGGCAGCAGTAGTCAGGCATCCAAGAATAAGTCCTAAGCCTACAAGCAATTCGCCCCATGGAACCAATACATTGAAGATATCAGCATTAGGAAGTGCAAAGCTTTTTAAGAAAGCTAGATAAGTTGCATAAACAACGCTTCCGTCCGGACCCTTAACCGGATTGGCGATCGCGCCTTTTAAGAATCCTGATGTATCAAAACCGCCGGTGATTTTGTGCAAGCCAGCTTCAAACCATGCATAGCCAAGATATAAACGAATGAATGTCAGGATGATAGCAGAGACTTTGTTTGTTCTTAAAACTTGATTTAACATATTAAAGACCCCTTTATTAATTATTATTAATAACTTGATTACACTGTTATTATAGTATTTTCATTTTGAAATGACGTCCGTTTTTCCATGAATTCACAATTCCGTAAAAACATTATGAACAAATTATTACAGAGACTTAAATGGGTAGTTTTGAAAGGCTAGCGTGCATTCAAGCTAGCTATTTCATTTTTGAATATTAAGAGGTAAACTATACTTTTTGAAATATATCTTTATGGTTAGTCGAAAAGATTTATGTGAAGTATAATGACAACAATGAATGAGGTTAAGGAGGAAAACAAATGAAATTTCCAAATGATGCTGATGGAGATGCTTTACGCAGTTTATATAATGATGGAGTAAATTTTAAAAGACCACAGTCAGTTGAATTTTTTGTGGCCGTGCCTGATAAAGCAACAGGTGAAAAATTATCACAGGTATTAAAAGAGGAAGGATTCAATTCTTTCTTAGACCAGGATGACGAAACTGACGAGTGGACATGCAGTTGTTCTAAAAAAATGCTCTTAAATTATAGTGAATTAATTAAAATACAGAAAAAATTAGATGAGCTAAGTAAACCACATGGTGGTTATTCTGACGGCTGGGGTGTGTTTGTAGATTAAAAGAATCGGCAGAACTAAAGGGTATTCTTTAGGATTCTACTCATGAAGGTTTTTTCTCACCCGGTATGTGCCGATTATTATATAGTTTTAAAGGACACCGTTATGAGGTGCTAATTAATATAATGAAAGAAGAGATGACGTGTGATTAATTTTTTACAAAATAATCCTACTCGGCTATTGTTCGGAGAAGGACAAATCCAAAAACTTCCTGAGGAATTAGGTCAAAAAGGTCTTAAAGTCTTGGTCGTATATGGTGGTGGAAGCATTAAGCGAAATGGTGTATATGATGATGTCATTCGTGAATTAAAAAACGCTGAGGCTGTTGTATTTGAACTATCTGGAGTAGAACCAAACCCTCGATTAAGCACAGTCCAAAAGGGCGTTGATATTTGTAAATCTGAAGGGATAGATTTTTTACTAGCAGTTGGTGGTGGAAGCGTAATCGATTGTACGAAGGCAATTGCTGTTGGTGCGAAATATGATGGGAACCCATGGGATTTATTTACACGAAAAGCTCCTATCGAATCAGCTTTACCAATTGGTACCGTACTTACCCTTGCTGCTACAGGTTCAGAAATGAACGAGGTTTCCGTCATTACCAATTGGGAAACGAACGATAAACTTGGCTGGGCATCACCTCTTGTTTTTCCAACATTCTCAATTTTAGATCCGACTTATACATACTCTGTTCCTCGTGATCAAACTGTATATGGCATTGTCGATAGCATGTCGCATGCCTTGGAGTCGTATTTCCACCGCACAGAAAACACGCCAATGATTGATGGTTTTATTGAATCCATATTAAGAACAGCTATTGATAATGGACCAAAGCTTCTCAATCAATTAGATTCATATAAATACAGAGAAACAATGATGTATATCAGTACCACAGCTTTCAATGGGACTCTCTCGAATGGGACAGATGGCGGAGATTGGGCTACACACCGAATTGAGCATGCCATTTCTGCCATTTATGACATTCCACATGGCGGAGGTCTCGCTATCCTATTCCCGAATTGGCTTGAACATGTACTTGAAGAAGATCCAAGTCGGGTTAAGCAGCTTGCGACAAACGTATTTGGTATAAAAGAAGAAGGAATGACAGATAAAGAAGTTGCAAGAGAAGGCGCGAAGGCTTTACGTGATTTCTGGAATTCACTTGGTGCTCCTAGTCGCTTAGCGGATTATCAAATTGATGATAAACAATTTGAATCAATTACCGTGAAGACATTTATTAAACCAGGAGTAGGAACTTACAAGGAACTTGACTCAGAAAGTGTCATGGATATTTTAAAGCGATCATTATAAAGTTAAAAACACGTTAAGAGGCCTTATCAGGTGAGTTTGTTCAATAAGGTGTGTCTGATGCAAGTTAAAATAATAAAAGAAAACTCGCCTATTTACGTAACGGGACTGTAAATCGCAGGAGGAATCTCACCACCAATCAAAAGCAATTCACCAATTAATACACAGGATAATCCACTTAAAGAATGGCTCGAAGTTTTTTCCAAGCCATTCTTTTTTTATGCTCTATTGGATAAATTGTTGTTTTTTAGAAGGGTCTCAATTTTAACCGTTTTACTTTATAAACGGTCTCATAAAACCCAGTTATCTGACTGAAGGCAATTCCTTATTTCAGACAGACGCAGGTAATAAACGGCATGTCTTGTCCGAATAACCCCTTCATTCAGACTAACGCAGGAAAAAATCGGCATGTCTTGTCCGAATAACCCCTTCATTCAGACTAACGCAGGAAAAAATCGGCATGTCCTGTCCGAATAACCCCTTCATTCGGACTAACGCGGGAAAAAATCGGCATGTCCTGTCCGAATAACCCCTTCATTCGGACTAACGCGGGAAAAAATCGGCATGAGCTGTCCGAATAACCCCTTCATTCGGACTAACGCGGGAAAAAATCGGCATGTCCTGTCCGAATAACCCCTTCATTCGGACTAACGCGGGAAAAAATCGGCATGAGCTGTCCGAATAACCCCTTCATTCGGACTAACGCGGGAAAAAATCGGCATGTCCTGTCCGAATAACCCCTTCATTCGGACTACCGGAGGTAAAAATCGGCATCTCCTGTCCGAATAAGACTCGCATTCAGACTAACGCAGGTAATAATCAGCTTTTCCTGTCCGAATAAGACTCGCATTCGGACTATCACCAGGCATTTCCTTATTTTCCTGTAGGAATTAGCCTTGAATTTACCTTGTGAATTTCTGCAAGATGTTCAAATCCTCGGTTTAATTCACACCATAAATCGCAATAAATTTACATCCCGTCTATTAATAATCACTGTGAAATTCTATGTGAAAAGTTTGTAAAGGTGTATAAAAACCTTGCTATAACAAAAAACACACGATATTTCCTTTGGAAAATGCCGTGTGTTTCTCTGTGTGTGATTTTTATGTTTGCATCTCTAAAGTGAGCCCATTTCTTTTAACGGAACATTATAACCTCAATAAACCTTGCTTCTTTTATAAAAATTTTAATGTACCATTACTTCGCTGCTATCATCAAGTCCGTCTTTTGTAACTTTCAGAACGCCGCTTGCACCTTTTGTTGCTTGGTTGAATTGGTGGGAGACAAATGGGTAGCTGCCTTCCTTGGCTACGGTGAATTCTACAACTGCACCGCCACTTGCTGCCAACATGACGGTTTGCAATCCTTTCATATGGTTAAATGGATTTCCATCCATATAGACGTCATCGAAGAGGGTGCCGACTACATGGAAGCTGCTGACTTCATTGGGCCAACGTTTAATACATAAAATCTTACTTTGTCGCCGACTTTTGCAAGGAGCGGGTGATTAACCATGGCACCGACTGTACCGTTTGTATTAGGGTCACCTTCCTTTAAAGCTTTAGTTGAAAGGACGACATATTTAGGTGTGCCATTCGTGAAATCTTCCATGTCATTGTATTTGTACCATTCGTTTTGAATGACGACGTATTCGCGGTCTACTTGATTATCAGTTGGATAACCAGCTTTTGGTTTAACAATAATCATACCGTGCATCCCATTTGCGATATGTGTTAGAACTGGTTTTGTACCACAGTGGTACATAAATACCCCAGGATTGTCTGCGTTATAAGTGAATGAACCCGTTTTGTCTGGCATTACATTAGCAAAATCCTCAGATGGCGCAGCATGGACGGCATGCATATCCATACTATGCGGAATGGCTGGATCCATGTTTGTTAATTTGAAATTGATTTTATCACCTTGGTTAACGACAACGACTGGTCCCGGTGCTTCGCCGTTGAAGGTCCATGCTTTATATACATCGCCCTCAGTAATATTAATGTCTGTGATTTGAGCAGTCATTTCAACGTTTACTTCATGCTCGCTAATTCGATTTATTTTGATCGGAGTAGGTTTCTGGTTTACATGTTCATGGGGTCCGAATACTTTTGTGATTGCATTTGCCTTAGATTCTCCTTGGGCTTTCATCGGGGTAGAAATATTGTCCTTTCCACAAGCACTTAACACCATAACAGAAGTGACCATAATTGCAGCAACTCTTGTAAACTGTCCCATTTTATAACCCTCCACTTAGACTCCTAATATATTTGTTTATCAATGATTACACTTATATTTTAACTTTTGTGAAAATTATCCTTGTGATTTCAATCACGGAAACCTCGAGGGTTGGTGAACATTTTGTGAAGTGTTGAGCAAATTGTATTACCACAATAATAATGTTAATAATCTGCGTCACGACCTAGTTTATGAACTTGGGACGTTTTCTCTAAAGAAAGAAAAATCATTTCAGATACCGAATATTTCGGGAGTGAAAATAATTGTTTTTTATGATAATATGACAATATAAGTAAATGATCATATTAAAAAGTTTAATATATTTGTACTTTTGCTGGGAGATGAAAACAGCGTGCTAACATGGAAAAGGAATTTGTGGGTACTTTGGGTCGGTGTCTTTTTTACAGCAGCAAGTTTTTCCATGGTGATTCCTTTTTTGCCTTTATTTCTTCTGCAAATAGGTGTACACCAGCACACAGAGATGTGGTCTGGCCTGATATTTAGTTCTGCGTTTTTTGCAGGTGCGATTGCTTCGCCTTTTTGGGGGAGGATGGCGGATAAATACGGGAGGAAACCAATGATCGTCAGGGCAGGTATAGCCCTGTTTGTCATCTATACCTTGATGGCGTTTGTTACGAATCCGTATGAAATATTAGCATTAAGAATTCTTCAGGGCTTATTGAGTGGATTCATTCCAGGCGCAATTGCTTTAATAGGCACGAACACACCAAGCAATCAAGTGGGATATGCCCTTTCCCTCATTTCTTCAGCCGCCGCAGCAGGGCAGATTGTTGGCCCGTTGTTTGGTGGCGGAATAGCTGAACTGGTGGGAAACCGCTGGGCTTTTGCCACTGGTGGGATTATCGTAGGCCTTGCGACATTACTGATTATTTTTTGGGTAAAAGAAGAAAACTTTAAACCAAGCAAGGAAAAGGGTTCTATTAAAAAGGACTTTAAAGTGGCGCTCGGCAACCATCCTTTCCTGCTAGTACTGATTCTAACACTGGTTGTCAGTTGTTCGGTCATGACCATAGAACCGGTTCTTCCTTTATATATTGTGAAGTTGGGAGGATCTTCTGATAAAGCTTCGTTGATTGCAGGGATTGTTTTTTCACTCCCCGGTATCGCCAGTACTCTATTTGCTCCTTTTTGGGGAAAATGGGCTGACAAAGTTGGATTTCAGCGCGTTTTATTTATTGGGCTGCTGGGCGGAGGGCTGGGCACATTAGCTCAGATTGTATTCACTCATATTTTTGGTTTTTCTATGATCAGGTTTGTTTTTGGAATCTTTTTCTGTGCCGTTTACCCGGCTCTAAATGGCCTTGTCGTAAGGTCAACACCGGAGGATTTCCGTGGCAGGGCATTCAGTTTGCATCAAACTGCAAACCAATTAGGCGGGATGGTCGGTCCCGTGATTGGCGGATTCCTTGGTGGAATTTTTCCTGTCCAAAGCGTATTTGTGGTGACAGGAATTTTACTTTTAGCAGCCACGGGAACAGTTTATTGGAATGCTGGTGAGCTAAACAGTACTTTAAAAAGAAAATTAGTCCCTGGAAAGTAAGTACTTATTGTGAATGAAATTGTTTTTAATAATGGCTGTTTTCTAAAAGATTGTTGTTTTGCAAATAGGTTTTTAAAAGCAAATCGTTGAAAAAGAAGTTGATTGAGTGGAAGGGGCGCGCTCCTCGAAAATGCTCTCGCATTTCCTTCGAGCGGTGTTGATTCTAGGAAGCTGATTCAACGCCCCGCGGAAAGCGAGCATCCTGGAGTGGAAATCAACTACTCCTTATATAGCACCAAAGTATATGAAACAGCCTTAATAATTGAATCGCTTAAAAGAGAATAGCCAAATTGCTACTCTCTTTTTTTTAACCTATTAGGTAAAAAGTAATTTTCTTAAAAATAGAATGGAATTCTTCTTTTAAGCTTGTGAAGAAGGAAGAAAAAACTTTTTGGTGACTTACACTTTTTGTCGACAAATTCAACCGATTAGAATGGACAATTATGTTGAATACTTTAACATGCACATTTGGAGGTAGTCTGATGCAAGAAATTTTTCTGAAAAGAATTTACGAACCCTATGATGATGCGGATGGCTGCCGGGTTTTAATTGACCGCTTGTGGCCAAGAGGAATATCAAAAGAGGCTGCAAACTTGGATTATTGGTTAAAGGAGATTGCTCCAAGCAGTGATTTGCGAAAATGGTTTTGTCATAAACCTGAGCTCTTTGAGGAGTTTACGGCTAGATATCTTGATGAGTTGCAAACCAATGACCTGCAAAGGAATGCTGTTCAACAGATACTTGACCTAACAGCAAAGGGAAGAGTCACCCTCTTATATGGTGCAAAGGATCCCGTCCATAACCATGGAGTTGTGTTGCTTGAAGGAATTAAAAAATCGACACGGCCGTAGTCATTTTTTCGTTTAGGAAATTATTAAATTAAATGAAGTGGATAACTTCTACCAAGTTGTATTAATCTAGCTCCAGCGCCCAGCCCCTCGGGGTCATAAGCCAAATCACTCCAGAAATCAGGATTTCCTGCGTGATTCGTCTTATGTCTGTCGGGGCTAACCAGGACGCTTACGCCTTTTGTTATTAGTTCTTTCGGAAGCGTCCCATCACTTCAAGGGTTTGTGTGATGTTTACAAATGCTTGCGGATCAGTCATTTTGATTGTATGTTTTGTTTCATTTAGTTCAAATTTAGTGATAACCGTTGTTAGGACTTTTTTAGGTTTATGAGTGTAGGCACCTTCCGCATTAGTTATCGTGATTCCCCGTGCGTGTAAATGGATAAGAGCGTCACTGAGTTCTTGATATTTTTCGGTGACAATCGTTAAGGTTAACTTGTTTTGTGTTGTGTAAACCATATCAACTGCACGGCCAGCTACATAAATAGCGATAATCGTATATAAAGTGATATTCCATCCAAAAACAAGGCCGGAAATACCGACAACTAATAGATTCATACAAATATTCAAAAATCCTACCTGAAGATTCCTTTTTTGAGAAAGGATGAGACTGATAATATCAGTTCCGCCAGTTGAACCGCCAATCCGAATTATAGTCCCAACGGAAATTCCATAAAGCGCACCGCCAATAATAGAAGAAAGTAAAATATCGTTGCTAATCGCATGAATGGGAATAAATTTCATACTAAAGGATAATACGAGAACTGCGTATATCGTGAATAATATAAATCGTTTTCCTAAATATTTAAGACCTAATAGAAATAATGGAATATTGATAATGAGAACAATCCAGCCAGTATTGATATGTAAAAAATGGTGAATAAAAAAGGCAATACCGGTAACTCCGCCTGAAGCTAATTTATGTGGAATGAAAAAAGAATTAACAGTCAATCCGAAAAGAAAAGCACACAGTCCAATCGTAATAATATGAAAGATTAAGCGGAACAAGATAAACACCTCGATCATTTTCCTCTTCAATATAGTATGTGATAATTTATTTCGTTTTAGTAATAAGAAAGAAAAAACGCTCTTACATCAGAATCTATTATTTTGAGCGGTTCTACCGCCGGTTGAATTAAGAAAAATCCAATAATTCAACCAGCTGTTGATAGGCTGCTGAAAGGGTGTATGCTAAGATAATTTTAACAGTGCGCGCTGGTCAATTTGGTTATTGGAGGGGTTTACATGCTCGATACACGTAAGATAGGGGCTTTTATTTCAAAGCTTAGGAAAGAGAAAGATATGACACAAATGGAACTTGCCGAACAATTAAATGTGAGTCATCAGGCAGTGTCAAAATGGGAACGGGGTGAATCACTTCCCGATATTGCTACTCTTCCGCTGATTGCTAAATTTTTTATTATCACGTTAGATGATCTTGTAAATGCCGGCGAAAATCGGAATTTCTCCCACGTTGGCAAAATAGTGGAGGAGATTGCAGAGAATAGGACAGAACAGCTAGCAGAAATGATCAATGATGGAGAGGTCAACATGGAGGAACTGGTTGAGATTGCCCCGATGCTGAAGGCAAGCACTCTTAATAAGGTCTCGGAAAACTTAAACCCAAAAAGCATCAATTTAGAGCAGATCAGGAGACTGGCTCCATTCCTTGGCACAGATGCGTTAGCTGAGCTAGTTAGTCATGAAACGGAGAATTCAGTAAATTGGGATATTATAACAGGCGTAGCACCATTTCTCAGTGGAAACCTATTATCCGGGTTAGTAGAAAAATCAATGAACGAAGGTTCTTTGGAGGCAAAGCAGCTGCTCAGAATTGCTCCTTTTTTGGAAGGGGATAGCCTAGATAAATTAGTTCTGCAGCTGGAAGAAGGCACTGTAAGCTGGGAGATTGTCCAGGCTATTGCTCCATTATTGGGCAGAGAGTCCCTCAATCGGCTAGTCGATTTGGTGGTGGATGAAAAAGTAGATGCAAAGCGGATTGTAAGGATTGCTCCTTTTCTTGATCAGGAACATCTTGAAAAACTGGTCCAAAAAGCTGAAGAAGGCACCTTGGATTGGAAAATTATTGAAAGGCTTGCGACGTTTTTGAGTAGTGATACCCTAAATCGCATGGTAAACCTGGTGGTGGATGGAGCAATAGATGCAAGAAGAATCGTATCGCTTGCACCATTTTTAAGCAAAGATAATATAGAGGAATTACTCGAAAATATCGAATTGGAAAACCTTAACCCCAATATACTAGCAAGCCTTGCTCCATTTGTTGAAAAAGAAACTTTGAGCAAAATGGTCACATCTCTATTAACACAGGTGAAATAGAGCTTGGGGATCATATCATATGAAATAACCCTTTAGTGAGTGGGATTATCCCCTTCAGGCAGACAATGATTTTTAACCGTCTATCTGGGAGGGGATTTTTTATCGTCTAGGAAATTATAAAATTAAATGATGTGGATTCTTCTACAAGTTGTATTAATCTAGCTCCAGCACCCAGCCCCTCGGGGTCATAAGCCAAATCACTCCAGAAATCAGGATTTCCTGCGTGATTCGTCTTATGCCTGTCGGGGCTAACCAGGGCGCTTGCGCCTTTTGTTCTGTGGAAATTATTAAAAAGGAATTAGTTCAATTGAACAGCTGGATAGCTTAATTACTGCATTACTAAGTTTGAAGGAACAAGCATATATATTAGAAAAGAAAAGTGTATTGAAAAATCAGAAAATTAATGATTTAATAAAGACTGTACAGTCTATTTCAATGTAACGCTGTGCCCAATTGCCAGTGCTTCAACACCTCTTTTAAAGAGCCATTTATTTAATGAAGCCTTTTGGTATAGGCACCATTTGGCCTGCAATTGCCCGTTTGTAAATAAAGAAGAGAAGTGAGGGGTCAGAATGAAGGTATTAGTTATTGGCGGGACTAGATTTATAGGTCCCATTGTTATTTCTCAACTAGTCAGCCAGGGTCATGAGGTAGCCGTTTTTAATCGAAATCAAACAAAAGTAGATTTTTCAAATAAAGTTGTGCAAATTACAGGTGACAGAAATGACATCGAAGCTAGCATCGAAGAATTTAAGAAGTTTAGCCCTGAGGTCGTTTTAGATATGATTCCATTTAATAAAGAAGAGGCGAGGAGAACGGTAGCCGTTTTCGAGGGAATAGCTGAAAGAATCGTTGCCATTAGCAGTGCAGATGTTTATCTTTCTTATGGAAGATTGATAGGAACTGAGCCGGGTGAATCCGTAGAGACACCGTTACTCGAAACATCCCCTTTAAGAGAAAAACTGTATCCATACCGGGAACAGGCGCAGCCAGAGGACTGGCGATATCACTATGATAAAATCCCTGTTGAAAAAGTATATTTATCTAGTGAAAAAATAGCTGGAACAGTTTTAAGATTGCCAATGGTGTATGGACCTGGGGATCGCCAGCACCGACTTTTTCCCTATTTGAAAAGAATAAATGACCATAGACCGTATATTCTTTTGGATGAAGGCTACGCGAAATGGAAGACTACAAGAGGTTATGTCGAAAATGTCGCCCATGCTATTGTTCTGGCGATCCTTAATCCTGCTGCCAGCAATGAAATATATAATGTATCCGATTATAATTCCCCTGAACAGGAATGGGTACAGCTAATTGGCGAGCATTCTGGCTGGAGAGGATCTCTTGAAATCATTGAAGCGGGGAAAATTTCTCTGGGAATGAATATTAATCAAAGTATTAATATGTCCTCGGAAAAAATTAGACTTGAACTCGGTTATACGGAAATCGTTTCATTGGAAGAAGCGCTTAAGCGGACGATCGAGTGGGAGAACAGTCATCCTCCAGACTCTATTTCTGAAAAAGATTTCGATTATGACATGGAAGACCGTTTAGTAAAAGAGAAGAGTTTATAACAGGGATTCATCCAGATGGAATTTCATATTTAAAGCGTTAGTCTAGCAGGACATGGCCTTTGGGGGTCATGTCCTTATTTAATTAATAGAAACGCTATAATATTTAAGTATGGCAGTTTTAAATTGAGTGTGAATTCTATGTATAATACTTATATATAATCTTACAAATTTATTAATAACATTTAAGATGTAAAACAATCGCCTTTTGGTAGAAATACCTATTCGAGGAATTAGAGGACGATTAATTTGAGTGAAAGGAGAGTATCTATGGTCAAGGTTAAATCGGTAAAAATTGATGGCGACGATATCCATTACTTTAATACTGCGATATATATCTTTGAATCCAGTTCGGGATATACCTTGGAATTAGGTATGGTAGTAAGTGAGGTTGTTTTAAGAAAATATAAAAATGAAGAAAATCTAATTTTAGAGATTGAATTACAAGATGGCAGAGTGTTCAATACAATTATGCATCCGCAAGGTATGTCAGGAGGGTTACCTCAACTTCATTTATACTGTCCTTTAAATGATATTGAAGATTATCAAGATTTCCAACTAGTGAAAGAAAATGATTTTTCGTTTCCAAAAATAGATGAAGGCATCACCTTAGAGGAAATAAGAAAATATGAAATGCCTAATGAAAAGGTCAATTTAAAATTAAATTTACCTATCGATCAATCAGAATGGCTCGCTAAGCAAAAAAAGGGGAATATAGATAAAATTTTTAAAGAAGCCATTTATGACTACTGGAAAAAACAGTCGACTAATTCCCAATTCAACTAACCCGATTGATCCAGATGGCATGACTGTTGAAAATGTCAGTAAGAATGGTTAATGCTGAGTGCGAGAACTTTTTATCCGTATTTCAATACAAAGGTGCATGCTCTCAAGTGGGGCATGCACCTTACTATGTCACGGAAGCCATCCCAAAATTCCAAACACAGTTAGAAGAATCTCAATCACAATAAGTATCACGACGATCCATTCCACGAATAGTCCCCGGATCGAATGGCTGATGGTGGAAAAGCCATCCATGATGTTATATAAAATCTCCGTTTTGCTTTTCATAATTTTATAGCGATCATTCAATTCAAAAAAATTGAGCATCCTATCGTAAAATTCACCGGCAGCACTGCTGGTCCATGTTATCTCTGGCTTGTCCAGAATCATGATGTAGGCAAGGGTGTTATATTCGTGGCGAACGATTTTGGCAGTCGTCCTTGCAAGCTCCTTGTTGCCGATTCTCAGCTTGCCTTTCTCCAGCCGGTCAATCATCGTTTCGAGGCTGTCGTTGATGTTTCCGAGCTGTTCCTCCGTTTTCTCCAGTGCCACCGATTTTGCGAGCACAGTCGAAATTAATTCAGGGTAGAAAATCTCATATTCAGGTACCACTACATATTGATCGGTCAACTCGATGTTTTCGGTTTCTTTAATGCGAAGGATGTAATCATCGGAATACCTGTCAGCATTTTTAATATCAATGTCCGGTTCGAAGGAATGGATGAAGTTCAAAATGGACTTTATCTCAAAGTATTGTGAGAAATTGATGAAAACAATGCTGCCAAACGAAAAAATGAGCACCAATTGGGATTCGTCCACATTTTTATTAAGGATGGATGTTAGATTATCGCCTCTTAAGGTTAATGGCTGTTCCCAGGTGAATTTTTTTGGAATGCCACAGTGAATGGCGATTTTATTCAAATCAATTTCATTCGTGATGGCAAATGCTTTAAAGGTAATTTCCTTCATCTTCAACACTACTTTCAGCGAATTGATCATTTTTCGATTAGTATCAATTATTGCCAAAAAACTACTTGGACAATCATTGCCATTATTAAAGGGTATGCTTTTTGTCATCGTCACAATACTCGCAAATAATGGCAATTGTAAGTCCCATTTAGTTGTTTACCACCAGTTGAGTATAAGAAAAAAGCCGATTTTTCCTATGATGAGGATAATCGGCTTTTCTTATCCTTATTAGAATTAAGTAAAGTGTCAGTAGAGAATCTGAAAAAACAAAAGGAAATCTTTCGGTCTTTAGACGATAATTCTGTCCTTGTGTTCTTGCTAATAGTCGAGTAAATGTACAGTTAGTGCGGATCTATTATATCTTGGTTGTCTTCCTTTTGGAACAAAAGTATCGGCAATAAAAATTCCAATTTCATCTCCAGCGTTCAAAAATGCTTGGATTGTTTTTCCTGTAACTGTACGTATGTTGACCGCGTCAAAAAAAGAACCGATAAGTGGGTCAGATCCATTAGCACAGAGGTTAATATTGAATAAAACGGATTGTCCTTCTTCTAAAATAACGGATACATCTGCGGTTATATGATATACGCCTGATTTGTGAATGCTAATTCGATTCGTAGCAACATCAGGTCTAGTATTCTGGTACGGTCCTGCTACATCAAAATCAACAAGGTTTCCCGCTACAATAGGAAGAATATTACCCTCCGGAAAATTCTGTTTGTATAAAGATCCATAAGAATAGGGTTTTATGTTTTTGGTTCTCATATTTCATCCACCTTGATAGTATGTTGAAACGTGAAATATCTGGAATCATTCCTTTGATTGAATGGGAATCAGGATAGGCAATTCAGTATGATTATCCTGTTATATTTTCGAAACTGCTTCACTCAAAAATAGAATTTCTTTTATAAAAATATCATGCAATACTGACTTCTTTTTTGTATTAACGACCGCAGCCCTTTGACCTCTTAACATTGCGCGAGGGAAATAAGCCATATCTTTAAGTTTGGAAGGTAAAGTCTGGTGCTGCACTTCCACTCGTTTTTTCGACCACCTTAAGGACTTTGGCGATCCGATATGAAATCCCCAATCTCCAAAAGACGGAACGATCGTATGATAACTAAGTGTACTAAATCCTGCACCTTCGATTGTTTTTCTTATACTCCAAAAAACAATGGGTGTTTCCTGGGGGGAGTTTGATTGACAAACAAACAATCCATCATCAGCCAAAGAACGTTTTAAAAGGGAATAAAATTCGATTGTATAAAGATCACTGATGATCCGGTCTGTCGGATCAGGGAAATCTACAATTATAATATGATAAGGAGAATGTTTGGAAGCAAGAAATTCAACCGCATCTACAGGATGAAGCTTTACACGGGAATCGTACAGAGAGTAATCGTTAAGAGCGGCTAAACTTGGATTATTTTTGGCAGCCTTAAGTACTTCAGGATCTAAATCAACAAGATCAACGCGTTTGACATCTTTATATTTTAATACCTCTCTGACAGCAAGACCATCACCTCCGCCTACTATAAGGACTCGTTTCCGCTTACGCGCGAGACAGAATGCAGGGTGGACCAATGCTTCGTGGTAAATTCGTTCATCCAAGGAGCTAAACTGCAACTGCTCATTTAAATACATTCTAATATCACTGGTTTTAACAATATGAATGTTTTGGAAGTCACTTTTTACCTTTAATAAATTTTTATGTTTGCCATTCAAAATCGAATGTAATCCGATGCGGTCCCACTTATCGGCAAAGTAATTAGGAGTGTCTTTATGCTGTAGTGTGGTATTGGTGTTGTGGTTATACTTATGAGAAAACCTTGCTTTTTTCCTTCGCTGCCTTCTGTTCAAGTGGAGTTCCCTCCTATTGAAGGATCAATAGTTGTGATTTCTTCACATTTAATCAGTTGAGGATGGGAAATACCACGGTCAATGGAATACATCATTGCTTTTTTTGTAGATAATTCTTTTAAAAGAAAATTTACTGGGGCAATAAGGTCAGGATTCCCGCACGTATATAAATCAAATGACGCATATCTTTCTTCAGGCCATGTATGAATGGAAATATGAGAAGTGGATAAAACAAGCATTCCAGTTACTCCTTGGGGCTGAAATTGATGGAAATAAGAGTACAAAATCTCCATACCTGCATCTAAAGCCGCTTTTTTACACAATTTTTCTAAAAAAGTGACATTGTTCAAATGTAAAGAATCACACTCAAATCCATCAATAATTATATGCTTTCCTTCAATGGTCAAAGTCTAATCATTCCCCTCCTTGTTCCTTTGAGCATATTTTATGTGATTTTTTAAAAATATTTTGTGTGCATGTCTTGGTTTTGGGAAATTGAACGAATTTAATGATTCAAACAAATTGAAGTAAACCTATTTCAGGTATTTCCAACTCCGTTCTCACTATTATTTTGGGCTAGGTTTTTGTGCCCTTTAGTTTAGTGGGAAATTACCTATTTTATTAATTTATAATAATCTAAATGCCCTAACCATTAATAATCACTTCGAATAACTTAATAATAAAGATTCATAAAGGAGGGGTATAATTGAAAAAACATCATCCGCACCGACATCGTCACCGACATCCGCATCCACATTCGCACCGACATCCACATCCACATCCACATCCGCACCGACATCCACATCCAAAAGAATCCAGCAGTGTTGAGTCCAGTAGTATTGAGTCCAGCAGTTGTGAGTCCAGTAGTGTTGAGTCAAGCAGTTGTGAGTCCAGTAGTGTTGAGTCAAGCAGTTGTGAGTCCAGTAGTATTGAGTCCAGCAGTTGTGAGTCCAGTAGTGTTGAGTCAAGCAGTTGTGAGTCCAGTAGTGTTGAGTCAAGCAGTTGTGAGTCCAGTAGTGTTGAGTCAAGCAGTTGTGAGTCCAGCAGTGTTGAGTCAAGCAGTTGTGAGTCCAGTAGTATTGAGTCAAGCAGTTGTGAGTCCAGTAATTTTGAGTCAAGCAGTAGTGATGATTGTCACAAATGCCATGACTTCAATAAGTGCCATCATTGTCATAAATGTCATTGTAAAGATAATAAAGAATGCGATTGTTTATGTAAACTTCTTGAAAAATTCACCGGCTTTGATGTTATTATCACTACAAAGACAGGTAACACAATCATTGGCAACCTAAAAAAAGTGACAGAAGATTGCTGTGTAAAAGTGATAGAACCAGAGGTAAGATCACCTTTCATACCTAAAAGACTAACAGTTATAAAATGTAAAAGTATTGAAAGCTTTTCAATTGAAATGATGTGAAGATAATTTCCCAAGAGGAAGTGGAATTATTCCCTTCCTTATATTATTTTTCTCGTTATCAAAGATGAAAAAAATGTATTTTATATAAAAATAGGAAAAACCTTAAAATTAAGGGGGTATTATGGCGCAGGTTACCGTGGTAATTCCTTTTTATAACTCAGACTTGTATATTGTAACGGCAGTGAAGAGTGTAATTGATCAAACCTATGGAGATTGGCAGCTCTTTTTAATTAATGATGGTTCAACTGATAATAGTAAATGTATGATTACACCGTTTTTAAATGACTCACGTATCAAACTGTTAGAATTTGAGGAAAACCAGGGGCAATCTATGGCACTTAATCTAGGTTTAAATCATACAGATACCCCCTATTTTCTTGCCTTAGATGGGGATGATTGGCTATATCCAAACTCTCTTGAATTACTAGTCTCAGAAATGGAAAAATCAACTGAAGATATTGGAGTGATAGGTGGTAACATTAACATCGTTTGGGAGTACAAAAAGAATAAATATCATTCTAGAATAGTTAGCAGGCCATTTTATGATAAATATGAGTTTTTATTGGCTAATCAATCTGTTTGGCCACGGTTTTTTAGAACTTCCGTTTTGAAAAAAGTGGGAGGATGGTCAACAAACGACCCATGAAATGGAAGGTATGCGGAGGATATCAGAATACTCTCTAAAATCCTTGAATTGTATCATGTGCAATGGGTAAATTACCCACTTTTGTACCATAGAAAACATAAAAATAATCAAAGCAATCAATTGGATGTATATGGTCAGGCATTGGAATGGATGATTAAAGAAAATTTAAAGAAATGGAAGAGTCCTTATAAACCCATCTTTTCAACTAATTCAGATGGGTGGAAACGCCTAATAAAATTTGACCCAGATTGAAAGATTATTAGATTAAAATCATCATGTTGTAAGGAAATGAGTAATCTTTTCGTTTTTTTACGTTTTACTAACGATGTTTTCGAAACTATCTGTTTTTGAAACAAACAAACTATGGCTTTTTAATAGGTGGTCGGTGGCATCAGAGGTATGATGATGAGGAAAGCTGTATCTGAAATATGCATAATCGTTTTTTGATAGTGAAAGGATTTTTATACCATTTTCTAAACATGATTTTTGAAAAACAGTGTCTTCACCTTGATTGATTGAAGGAAAGGTGACGGTATTAAAAAGCTCTTTTTTAAATGATAATGTTGCTCCGCTTAGTAAACAGCTGCATTGATTGCTGCTGTTTTTCTTAATCCATAAATTCTCCCGATTTGGGTTGAATAATCGTAGTTCTTGTTGCTGCTTAAAATATATATAAAAGGATGCTTTGCCAACCATCATGGCATTCGTTTGAGTAAGAGCATCGAATGCTTCACTTAAATAGTTGGCCCCGTAATAGTCATCATCATCCATTTTTGCAATGAAATCATATTTTGCTAACTGGCCACCTTTATTTAAACATTCTCCCAAAGTCATCTCTTCGGAAAAATGCAGCAAAGAATAATCTAATGTTGTTTTTTCTAAAACCTCTCTCACCTTTAATACATCTATTTTTAAAGAATGAAGGATGATCAATAATTCTTTGTTTCTTATCGTTTGTTTTTGAAAATTGGAAATGATGTTTTTTAAAAACCATTCCCTGTTTGTGCAGGCTACAACTGAAATCAATTATGGTCCCTCCAAAAAATTAATAAGCAGATGAAAATGTTTTTTTTGATGATATAGTTTATCATCCCATACAAGCTCTCTTTTAAACTCATACGATACATGAGCTATGATAGAAAGGAGCAATTTGGATGGAAAAAGAAAATGAACCTTATTCTTCTAAAGTAATATGCGTGATTGGTTTAGGATATGTTGGATTACCTCTTGCATTGTTATTTGCGAAAAAGAAAATGAATGTGATTGGTTTGGATCTTGTTGAAGAGAAAGTGAAAATGTTAAACAATGGACAAAGCTATCTTCCAGATGTACAGGATGATGAAATTCAAAAAGCTTTAAATGAAGGATTTTTTACTGCTACAACTGATTATGAAGCAGTAAAAAAGGCAGAAGTTATCGTTATCTGTGTTCCAACTCCATTAACTGACTATGGCACGCCTGATTTAAGTTATTTACAAAGTGTAAGTATGACACTGGCTTCATTATTACAAAAAGATCAGCTGGTTATCCTTGAAAGTTCAACCTACCCAGGAACAACAAAAGAGGTCCTTCAGCCAATCTTAGAAAAAAGCAACTTGAAGGCTGGCAGAGACTTTTTTTTAGCCTATTCTCCCGAACGGATTGATCCGGGAAATAAACAGTTTAAAGAAGTGGACAAAATCCCTAAGATTGTTAGCGGCGTTTCACCACAATGTAAACAGACTGTATTTGACTTCTATAATCAAGTATTTGATCAGGTCGTATTAGTTTCAACTCCTGAGGTTGCAGAATTTACGAAGCTTCTCGAAAACTCCTACAGATTTATCAATATCTCATTTATTAATGAATTAGCCATCATGTGCGACCAGCTAGGTATTGATTTATGGGAATCCATAGAAGCGGCAAGTACGAAGCCATATGGATTTGTACCGTTCTACCCAGGTCCTGGCATTGGAGGTCATTGTATTCCAGTCGACCCTCTTTATCTTGCCTGGAAAGGGACAAGAGCCAATGTAGATAATAAGTTTATCCATTTAGCTGATGAAATCAATCACATTATAGAAAAATATGTCATTTCTCAAATTGAGACATTTTTAGGTGGGGATTTGCAAAATAAAGCCATTTTATTATATGGCATAGCATATAAGAAGGATATTGATGATTACAGAGAATCACCAGCATTATTTATACTTCACTCACTAACTGATAAAGGAGCAAAAGTATCTTTCCATGACCCGTTTATCAGTGAAGTTGTTGCTGCAGGAGAAAGAATACAAAGTGTTAATCTAAATGTAGAAATACTTTCGAAATCTGACCTTGTTGCTATTTTAACGGACCACTCTGCCCTTCCAGTTCAAATGATTCTTGACCATTCCAAGTTAGTCTATGATACGCGAAATGTAACAAGAAATTTTAAAGGCAATGCCAAGGTTTTTCGCCTTGGAGGTGGGGAATCATGAGGATTCTTGTTACCGGTGGTGCTGGATTCATTGGTTCTCACCTTGTCGAAGAGCTGCTTAAACAAGGTCATACCGTCATCACGTTAGATGATCTTTCTACAGGGAAAAAAGGATATTTAAATCAAATTATCCATCATCATAATCATGTATTTGTACATGGATCTGCATTAGATAGATCCTTATTAAATGAACTCATGGAAAATTGTGATGTTATTTTTCATATGGCTGCCGTTTTAGGAGTCAAAAACACAGTGGATCATCCGTTAAAAGTGATTGAAGGGAATATCGATGCAACTCGAAATGTTTTAGAACTGGCTTTTCCTAGAAAAACAAAAGTTATTTTTGCCTCTACATCAGAGGTATATGGAAAAAATGAACAATTACCGTTTTCTGAAGACTTTTCAAATCGGGTATTGGGATCAACCAATACACATCGTTGGTGTTATGCTACTGCAAAAGCCCTAGATGAGCATTTATGTTTTGCCTATGGGGATAAAGGATTGCCCGTTACAGTTGTTCGTTATTTTAATGCTTATGGACCTCGTCAAAATGGCACACAGTATGGTCAAGTGATTCCAAAGTTTATTAAGGCGGCATTAAAAAACGAGCCTATTACCATATATGGAGACGGAGAACAGTCCCGTTGTTTTACTTTTATTGAAGACACAGTTAAAGGGACCATAGCTTGCTTAGATCCTAAAGCAAATCAGCAAGTATTCAATATTGGGATTGATCAGGTCACTACTATAAATGAACTAGCTTTAAAGATTAAATCACTAAGCCACTCTTCATCTGAAATCACTTATTTCCCCTATTCAGAAGCATATGGACAAGGCTATGAAGACATGCAGAAAAGAGTCCCTAATATCTCAAAGGCAAAACAAACCCTAAACTATCATCCTACTGTAAAGCTAGAGGATGGATTATTGCGAACAATAGAGTGGTATAGACAGGACCTTAAACATGGTCGTGATGATGGATGAAGGTACTAGTAACAGGTGGAGCCGGTTTTATTGGCTCCCACATTGTTGATGTTCTTGTAGAAAAAGGTTATGAAACGGTTGTAATAGATAATCTTAGTACTGGAAACAAAGCGTTTTTACCTCCAGAGGTTACTTTTTATGAGGTAGATATTTCTTCGGACTCTATCGATAATATTTTTAAAAAGGAACTTCCTGATATGGTTATTCATCAGGCAGCCCAAGTGGATGTATCTAAATCGATCAAACAACCAAGTGTAGATGCACTTAGTAATATCATGGGAACGATTTTGATTTTAGAGACTTGTAAAAAATACAAGGTGAAAAAATTCATTTATGCTTCTTCCTGTTCCGTCTATGGTGAAACAGGTGACGTATCTATACAGGAATTATTTCCTATAAAACCAATTTCTTTTTATGGAATGTCAAAATACACTCCAGAGGTTTATATTAAACTATTTAATGAACAATTTGGCTTACCATACACCATCTTAAGATACGCAAATGTATATGGACCACGGCAGACTCCAAAGGGAGAGGGAGGAGTGGTTTCGATTTTTTTTGAAAAGCTTATGAATCAGGAACCATTCGTTATTTTTGGAGATGGTCACCAAACAAGGGATTTTGTTTATGTAAAAGATGTGGCAGAAGCAAATGTATTAGCATTACAAAAAGGGAAGAATGAAACAATAAATATCGGTACCAATACAAAAACGAGTATTAATGAACTTTATTCCTTGTTTGGAAAGGTAAGTAGCTCACTGCCAACACCACACTATTCTCCTTCACGCAGTGGGGATATTCTTTATAGTAGATTGGACAATAGAAAAGCATTTGAATTGCTAGGTTGGAAGCCAATCACTACCCTCGAACAAGGATTAGTGCAAACCTATAACTATTTCTTTTCATAAGAAAAAAAAGCGTGACCAGTAGAGGCCACTGAAAAAGTCCTCAATAGACAAATAAGGCAGAACCCTCAGTTCATTGAGAGCTTCTGCCATTTTTTGTTTAAGTATCATGAATATTGTCCTGTTGATTTCCGCTCCAGGCACTCGCTTTCCGCGGGGCGGTCGGAGAGCCTCCTCAGCGCTTAAAGCGCTTGCGGGGTCTCTCCTGCACCGCTGATCCCGCAGGAGTCTAGTGCCTTCCGCTCCCATCAACAGAATTAGTTACAACAACAATATCCCTTGAACATACTTGTGTTTTATAATAAAGGTATACTTTTTTTGCGTTGGGCTCACGATGATTAATAATCAACAATCAATGGTCTTCAGTCCTTATCTCGATCTCTATAACCTAATATTTCACGAAGATCATCTCTTGAGGAAACTGGATAACCTAGTTGATTTTTCTTTTGTTTATGATGAATTGAAAGATAAATATTGCACGGATAATGGCCGAAATGCCATCAATCCTATCCGAATGTTTAAATATTTACTATTAAAAACCATTCATGATTTATCGGATGTGGACATCGTTAATCATATCCATACGGATCAAGAGAAATTCCAAGAAAGCGAGTACTTTAAAGAGAAATCAAAAGAGCGCTACAAAATCGAAGCGAAGAATAGCGAATTAAAGCACAGACACGGGTACGATGTGGTGACATCCTCGGGTCTTATTGGCATGGAGTTACAAGGAGCCATGGCCATAGTACCTGTAAACGTGAAAAGAATAATAAAGCTCCTTGATAAAATGGAGTAATTCAATGTAGATGTACATAAAAAAGCCGATTTCATTCCCAAATATATGGAATGGAAATCGACTTTTTTTATTGCCCATTTTTTATATAGGCTGTTTTCGTAAACTTTGTTGCTATTTAGAGTCAATCAGATGGTTGATAAAGAAGTTGATTGGAGCGGAAGGTGCGAGACTCCTGCGGGAGCAGAGGGACAGGTGAGACCCCGCAGTCGCTTCAGCGACGAGGAGGCTCACCGCCCACCCCGCGGAAAGCGAGCATCCTGAAGCGGAAATCAACTACTACTAAAAACAACAATCTTTTAGAAAATAGCCTTTATATAAAATAAAATCGGCAGATTTTCAGTGGCCTCGCCAGTAACCACTTTTATTTTTTTTTCAATTCCTTCACCTTAATCCAATCGTCTTCAATTGTTTCAAAAATAGGCTCATACTCGTCGCCCCATCTTACTAGCGCTTCCTTTATCACCCATTTCATTTTATCTGTTACGATTTTTCGATTATTTGTTTCCATTCCTACATGTTGCCGATAATGATATAGATATTTATCGACATAATGGAATTGATACTTTTCGATTAGTTTGAGGAGAACGGGTAAATCTTCAATATGTCTTCCATCATAAGGATCATCAAATGGAAATCCGCCAACTTCTTTAAGTGCTGAAGTTCGGTAAAATCGTGGACAGATTCCCTTATAGCTCAGAATAAATTGATATCGGTCGGTAACCTGATGTCCTGTAACATTGGTTTTTCGTACTATTTTTCCGTACTCCTCAAAGCAGGCTGTTAAGTTGCCATGAATAACACCCGTATTATTAGGGACGCTCTGGGATGCGTTTACTAAATCTAATAATGTATGGGGATAAAACCAGTCATCACTATCAAGTGTAATGACCCATGGAGTATCTGTAATGGATAAACCGATATTCAATGTTTTTGATTGACCAAGATTATTAAAATTTTTAATCAAAGTAACTCGAGGATCATGTAAGTATTTTTCGACCAGGGTAATCGTATTATCCAAAGATCCATCATCAATTAAAATCAATTTCCAATCTTGATAGGTTTGCTGAAAGACGCTTTCAATGGCATCACATATATAGGTACCTGTGTTATAGAAAGGAATCAATACTGTTACTTGTGGTTTAGGCATAACTCCTTCACTCTCTTTCACTTAAATCGTCCTCTTTAGGAATTAACTCAGTGACATACTTCCAACCATCTTCATCAACGGTAAAAACCGGTTCAAAGTGACCTCCCCAACGTTTTAATGCATTTCTGACCAGCCATTCTTTTACATTATTAATTTGTGGAATATGACTAAATGAAAGACTATCCGGATGCATTCTAACCTTTAATAAAAATTCATTAATCCAATAAAAAGAATAATATTCAACCAGTTTCAATAGTACACCCAAGTCATCTATTCCGCTTCTTCCTTCATCAGGAGTATTCGTTGGCCATCCTCCAACCTTTTTCAGTGCAGAAGTCCGATAAAACCTAGGCCAAAGCACTCTATTAGAAAGAATAAAGTCGTATTTATCTACAAATGGTTTTCCATAATAAGCTTTATTCGCTATTACTTTTCCTTTTTGATCCTCGATCACTCCAATAATATTTCCACATATTACTGCTACTTTTTCAGGCTGCCTTTCAGCCTCAGCTAAAAGAACATCAATAGAAAAAGGAAACAGCCAATCATCGCTATCCAATTCTAATATATAAGGAGTGTCTACGATTTCTAAAGCTTTATTAAGGCTTTTAGATTTACCAAGATTTACAGGATTTTGAATTAGTTTTATCCGTGGATTGGATAAATAAGGTGTAATGGAGGTGACAGTTGAGTCTGTGGAGGCATCGTCAATTAGAATTACCTTCCAATGCTGGTAGGTTTGGTTCAGAACGGTATCTAAAGTTTCTTGAAGGAGTCCATCCCTGTTATAAAAGGGAATGAGGATTGTTACTTTCTCCACGCCTACACTTCCTTTCTCATATTTATAAATATTGTATGCAGCTTTTTGGTACATGCATGGGCATTGCCGGCTTTTTATAACCAGTAATGAGAAAGCTATAAAGATTTCTTCATAGATTAATGTGGAATTTGGAATAACTATACGATTGTCCATTCCCAAAAGATTAATTGAACATAAGCTATAAAGGAAAATAGAAGGGAGGCTACTATGAAAATTTTACTAGCATATGGTTCGTATCTTCCTTTAGTTGGTGGAGTATGGACCTATGTTAATCAACTTAGAAGAGGGTTGGAGGAAAGAGGCCATTATGTTGAGATCTTAGCTCATCATCCCAATTTAGATGGTTATTATCTTATGAAAAAAGGAGAATTTTTTGAAACGGGTCACATAGAAAAAGGCATCTATACAGATTTAAAACAATTCTTTTTCAAACTTGGCATTCCTAGAGTAGAGGATTGGATTATTCGAAAAGAAGCTGTACGTTACTGCTTTGAAATTTCTGCTTTTAACCTGGACTTAACGCAATACGATATTATTCATGCGCAAGATGTTCTTACAGCAAGAGCGCTTTCTCGAGTAAAGCCTCAAAACACGCCTTTAATTTGCACCATCAATTCATCGCTTCTCAAAGAAATTTTTTTATCTGACATGGAAGAGAATCCAGTTATTCATAAAACGCTCCGCTTTAAATATGTTTCTGAATTAGAACATTTAGGACCAAATTCCTGTGATATGAACATTCTCCCTTCCCAATGGCTAAAGGACGAAATGGCTCACTACTCCATTTATTCTGATTTAACAGTTATACCTTATGGGATTGATATTGAAGATTTCCAGTTAAAACAAAAATCCGATCCAAATATATCTCCTCCAAGTGGGAAAAAGGTGATTGCCTGTGCTGCAAGACTTGTTTATGAAAAAGGGCAATTAGTATTACTTGAAGCTCTTAAAGAGCTAAAAGAAACACGAGAAGATTGGGTTTGTTGGATTATTGGTGATCAATATATATGGGATAACTTCAGAGAAGTTCTTGAAACAAAAACAAAAAACCTTAATTTGCAAAATGATGTACTTTTTTTAGGAAATAGACAAGATGTCCCATCCTTATTAAGGAAAGCAGACATTTTTGTACTTCCAAGTTTATTAGAAAACTTACCGTTTGCCATTATTGAAGCTCAGATAGCAGGAAAACCGATTATTTCAACGGATGCTGGTGGAATTCCGGAAATGATCGTTCATGGAAAAACAGGGTTATTATCCCCAGTTAATGATAGTAAACAATTATTTCAGAATTTGAAAATGGTCCTAGAAGATGTCTCACTTAGAGAGAATTTAGCCTTCAATGCAAAAGTTTTCGGGCTAAAGGCTTGGAGTCATGAAAAAATGGTCGATCAAACACTAGATCTTTATTACAAACTATTAGATAGAAAATGTGAATTAACTCCGTTCACTACTGATATGAATATTGGTGGTTTGAATCAGTCGGATATTTTAAAAAAATACTCATGTACTACACCTGCTGGCTATCAGATTCCAGATCCGGCCATTCCAATAGCTCTTATGCAGGGAAATAATGAGTATGAGAGGTGATGAAATTGGATAAACCTAATTTTGAATATGAAAATCGTTATATTGATTTATCACAAGTAATGCAGTTCATAAAACAAGCTTTAAAAGAGGGAAAACCCTTTTCATTATCTCGATATGGACACGCAGAAATTTATTATGCTCTATGGCCTCTTCCATGCACTATCAGGAGGGATTAGATTATTGCGCGACATACAATGGTGCAACAGGTAATCCTAAAAGAATCAAAGAGCTTGTGATTCGATCCTTAAAGTCAACCAAAGTTATTGGACTATTGTCAAAGGAAGAACATGACTACTTTCACAATGAAACTGTAAGGCTGCTAACATCTTTAAATTATATGCCGAAATATATTTGTTCTCCTTTTATTACCCATCCTATGTCAAAAAGTGATGAGTTTTGGGAGCTATTAAAAACAGTAAATGTTGTATTAGTAGGCCGTAGAGCGAAAGAAGCAGAACCTGTTTTTCAAAACAGAGGGGTTAACATTGTTGAGACTTTAAAATTAGAGGGTATTGATCAAATACTTTCGGTTCAAAAACAGCTTGAGAGTAAAAAAGACCAATGGGATTTAGCGATTTTAGCAGCTGGAGTGCCTGCGACTATTTTAGCTGAAAGACTAGCGAACTCGACCAATCATGTCGTAATTGATTTTGGTCATGCTTTAGACGTTATCATCGATGGCTCAAAGTTTGATTTTGATAGATTAGTAGAAGATTTCAATGAAAATTCAATCTGAATTTCGGAGAGGAGGGAAAAAGTGAATCAATTTACGCAGCTTAACAGTAGTGAGCTTATGGATGAAATAATCGATGCACTTGACAATAACCAACCTCTCTCTGTTATTTCAGTCGGCTATACAGAATCCTTTGTCATGGCCCAATATTCTATTTTTTCTGAAGAGGAATTTATGGAAGACCCAGAGGCGGCCGTAGCGAATGCGAACGCTCAAACCTTGAGGGGACATTTCCATCGCGGTTTAACCTTTCCAAATATCAAGGCACGTGATATGGCAGTAGAAGCTGTAAAAAAAGCGGATATTATTGGGATGAATATGAATGTTACCAATTCAGGAGATTTAACCCAAAAGGTATTTAACTACTATAATATCCATCCAAGGTTTGTATATGAAGCGTATATAAGACGTGTCATTATGTATTCCCAACGGGAAAAATTTTATCAAATGCTTAAAAACAGGAAAATTCTTATTATCTGTAACTATGCTGAAGAAGTTAAACAGGGAATGGAGAAAGACTTAAAAGAAGAATTAGGGTTTGAAGTAGTTGGTATGATAAAAATCCAACAGTTTGATGATATTCCAAGAGTAAAGAAAGAAATTGATTCCTGTGAATTTGATCTTTGCTTGCTTGCTGCTGGAACCAATGCAGTGATTCTTGCACCATACATTGCAGAAAAAAAAGGAAGAGTAGCATTTGATATTGGGCAAGGAATGGAGACACTAATATCAATAAAGCACCATTTCATTCCCGGTGAAGAATGGCTAGAAGAACAAGTAGGGCTAAAGCGTTTAATGGAAATGTAGTTGAAACACTAAAAAAAGAAAGGAGGATAAAATGGAGTCCACTAGTTGGTTCGATGATTACGAATATGAAAAAAACATTTTAACAACAGATGAAGTATTAGAGATGATTAAAGCGGCAGTTGACAATAAACAGCCTTATAGTCTAGCCCGTTTTGGCCATGGGGAAATAGCAGAACTTTCATGGGATACAAATCCTTATTTTTCTTATTTGATGGAATATTATCGTGATTATGCCGGGATAACAAAACCTGCCGGTGAAATAAAACCTCAGCTCATAGAGGCTTGGAAAACAGCTACCACGTGCGGTGTATTGCCGAGCTGGGAGGACAAAACCGGTGCAGAAAAATCGATCCCTATTTTTAAAAATATTAATAGTATACCAACAAGCCTATGTTCAGCATTCATAAACTACGAAATCCATGAAAAAGAATTATTTTGGAGAATATTAAAAAAGCAAAAAGTAATCATTGTTGGGCGAAGAGCCTCTCAAGCGGAGCCCATTTTTAAAGCGAAGGGCGTTTCTGTTGTTGGAACAGTTGGCTTGAATAATATCGAAGAATTAGAAAAGGCTTACCAAACCCTCATAGCAAATGATGAATGGCAAATAGCCATTTTATCTGCTGGTATCCCTGCCACAATCTTAGCTCCGCAACTTGCCAATTCAACAAAACGAATTGCACTTGATATAGGACATGCTCTTGATTTAATTATTGATGGTTCAAGCTTTAATTTTGAAACGCTGGTAAAGGACTACAATGACAAAAAGCTTGAGAGCTAGTCTGAAAGCGGCGCTCATTCAGACTAGTTAAGGAAAAATGAAAAAGACGCTTCCATCGGAAGCGTCTTTTGGCAAGAATGGGGTTGAAATGATTATAGATTCCTTGTCTTTTTTAAAGGTAATAATAATAATGGTAAGAAAAATTCGATTATAAAATATTTTCAAACTATATTGACATAAAAAAGATAAATATCTATATTTATAAAGTGGTGTTTATATTTATGCATATACAGGAAAGGGAGCCAGTTTTATCAAACATTACAAATTCGAAATGAGATATTAATAGTTAATTAATATATACATAAAATAGGGGGATTTATCTGTGAAAAAGTGGTTAGTTATTATTTGTTCCTTTTTGTTAGTATTTGCAATGGCTGCTTGTGGAAAAGAACAATCATCTGGCAGTACAAAAAAGTCGTCTGAGCCTTTGAAAGTAACACTTCCTACCTGGACAGGGTATGGCCCATTATTTTTAGCAAAAGAAAAAGGATTTTTCAAAAAGAATGGCATCGATGTAGACCTTTCGATTGTGGAAGGCTTAGCAGAACGAAAACAAGCGTTAGCAAGTGGAAAAATTGATGGGATGGCAACGGCTTTGGATGTTCAGGTTACGTTAGCTGCTTCTAAAATTCCGGTTAATGTTGTTTGGGTATTGGATGATTCACATGGTGGCGATGGAATTCTTGTTAAAAAAGGAATTAATGATATCAAAGACTTAAAAGGAAAAACAATGGCATTTGAAGTTGGTTCAACTAGCCATATGCTTGCTTTAACAGCGTTAAAGCAAGGTGGTTTAACGGAAAAAGACGTGGAAGTTGTCCAAATGTCTGCAGGTGATGCGGGTGCAGCATTTGCAGCTGGTAAAGTAGATGCAGCTGTTACGTGGGAGCCTTGGTTATCAAAAGGATCACAAGCAAACGGAAAAATCTTATTAACGACAAAAGATTTACCTGGAATTATTGTCGATACGATTAGTTTTAAAGAAGACGTTATTAAGAACCGCCCAGATGATGTGAAAGCATTTGTGAAGGCAATGGGCGAAGCGATGAAGTACTGGAAAGAGCATAAAGATGAAGCGGATAAAATCATGGCAAAAGGTCTTAAAATTGATACAAAAGAATTCGTGGCAACAGAAGACGGCTTGAAGTTTTACACAAAAGACGATAACAAACAATTATTTGGAACAGAAAGCAACAAAGGTTCAATCTATCAATCAACAGAAAATGCGATTAAGTTTTACAAAGAGCAAAAAATCATTACAGAAGAACCAAAAGCGGAAGATATTATTAACCCTAGCTTCCAATAATCGTGAACCTTGTTGATTAATTTCAGAGCCTAACATATGAGACGGTGGTATTCCTCATATGTTAGGCTCTTTTAAAAGATTGAAAGAATGGGTGGGTTTAATGCTAGCAAAATTGTTTACGCCAAATAAAGAAATATCAAAAGGTCTTTTTACCTCGGCAGGATTGGTAACGTTTATTTTATTTCTTGCCATTTGGTCCGTCCTAAGCTATGGCGGAATCGTGAATCCGTTATTTTTGCCGACACCGACTGCAGTATTAATTTCGGCTGTTGATTTATTATTTCATGGAGAACTTCTTTCTGATATTGGCATTAGTTTTACAAGGGTGCTGGTTGGATTTCTTGTAGCCGCACTAATTGGGATTCCATTAGGAATATTGATGGGCTCATTGAAAATCATGGAAGGCGCATTTGAACCAATTATCGGATTCATCCGGTATATGCCAGCTTCAGCCTTTATTCCATTATTAATTTTATGGATAGGTCTTGGAGAGCCAGAGAAAATGAGCGTTATTTTCCTAGGGACCTTCTTCCAGCTGACCCTCATGATCATGGATGTAACCAAAAATGTTCAAAATGAGTTAATTGAGGTCTCCTATACATTAGGAGCGAAAAAGCTTCAAGTATTTACAAAAGTAATTCTGCCAGCGTCCTTACCTGGAATTGTCGATACACTAAGAATAACCTTTGGCTGGGCTTGGACGTACTTAGTGGTTGCAGAAATTGTCGGAGCTTCCAGTGGTTTAGGTTATATGATCATGCAGGCATCCCGTTTCTTGCAGCCAGATAAAATCATTGTCGGCATTATAACCATCGGATTACTAGGGCTCATTACAGATATGGTCTTTAAAGCCATTTATCGCGCTTCGTTTTCATGGATGAGAAAGGGTGGTTTATAAAGATGGTCACTACGGTTGAAAAAAATGCGGGAACGGCGAAACTGGAAATAAGAGAGGTTGGAAAGGTTTTTAAAACAAAAAGTGGTGAAACAACGGCATTGGAAAAAACTTCCTTTACGATAAACGAAGGTGAGTTTGTCACGATCCTGGGCCTTCTGGATGCGGAAAGTCGACCGTTCTTCGAATTGTCGCGGGCTTAGAAGAAGCTACATCAGGACAAGTGCTGTTGGATGGAGAGGTCATCAATGGTCCTGGACCTGATCGCGGCATGGTATTTCAATCGTATACGTTATATCCATGGTTAACCGTTAAGGAAAATATTACGTTTGGTTTAAAATTAAATGGTGCATCTCAAAAGGAACGAAATGATGTCGCACGGCATTACTTGCAATTAATTGGTTTGGAAGGCTTTGAAAAACATTATCCCATCCAATTATCTGGCGGTATGAAACAACGTGTTGCCATTGCACGTGCTTTGGCCAACGACCCTAAGATTCTTTTAATGGACGAACCATTTGGCGCATTGGATGCTCAAACTAGAAACATCATGCAGGAAGTGTTGTTAAAGGCATGGGATGAGTCTAAAAAAACGATTCTTTTTATCACGCACGATGTGGATGAATCTATTTTTCTAGCAGATTCTGTCTATGTGATGACTGCCAGACCTGGGCGATTAAAGAAAAAGGTTCCAATTGGGTTAGAGCGGCCACGGGAGTACAGTGTAAAAGGGAGAGTCGAATTTGCAAAATATAAAGAGGAATTGTTGTCACTCATCAGGGAAGAGAGTTTAAAATCGATTTAAGGGAGTAACTATAATCAAACTTGATTTGTTTGACGGAAAGGTGGATGGTCAAATTGAACGTTGAATCTTTTTTTTCCGAACATATTAAAACGGCACTTAAGAATGATCCGCCGGGGGCATGGATGCCCAACCTTCCAGAGGGCTGTATCCGCTTGAGCTCAGGATATCCGGATCCTGCGCTTGTTCCTGCTGCTGAAATAAAGAAAGCAGTCGCTACTCTTGTTAATGAGGAGCACGATTTGCCCCTCCATTATATCGGCAGTCCACGAATTGAAGGACTACAGCAGCAAATCCTCAAAAGATTGGCAGAACGTGGTATGAACGTTCTGGATTCTGAGCTGTTGATCACTTCAGGCGCTTGCCAGGCGATTGATCTGATTGCCCGAATATTCCTGGATGAAAATGCAGTAGTGGCCGTCGAATCTCCCACTTATATGGAGGCTTTAGAGATTTTTCAAAACTATACGAAGCAGATTATTGCTATACCTGTTGATGACCAGGGGCTGCGAACGGATCAGCTTGAAGAAGTGCTGGCTGAAAGAAAACGCGAAGGTCTTCCCCTGCCACGGATTCTATATACCATCCCAACCTTTCAAAATCCAACAGGGACGACCATGGCAGCAGAGCGTCGCAAGCATTTGATAGAGCTTTCTGAAGAGTTTGATTTCCTCATTTTAGAGGATGACGCATATGGAGAGTTATCGTTTAATGAAAATCCGGTTCCACTAAAAGCAATAGATAAAGGCGGACGGGTTCTGCATGTTGGTTCATTATCCAAGGTAGTTGCGCCAGGAATGCGGATTGGATGGATAGCAGGAGCAAGTGAATTCATCACAGCATTATCGTGGTTTAAAAAAGATTTAGATCATCCATTCGCCCAATCCACAATGGCCGTATATCTAGAGAATACGGATCTTGAGAAACGGCTTATCATTTTAAAAGATGTTTATAGTGCTAAATGTGCGACCTTAATCCGTTCGCTGGAACAATCCCTTCCAGAATCCGTTTCATGGTATGTTCCAGAAGGAGGTTACTTTGTATGGGTGAAAATTCCTGGTGTCGATACGTCGTTATTATTAACACAGGCTCTTTCTGAAGGTGTTTCCTATGTTCCAGGGAAATACTTTTTCTTGGATCAAAAGGATGGAGCCGAGTTCCTCCGACTTTCGTTCAGTTATGCTGATGAGAAAGAAATTGTTGAGGGAATTCGAAAACTGGGGGAACTGGTCGGATATTAAATTGAGTTGGCGCCAGGCACCACAAAAGGACAAAGGTGGTGCCTGACGCTTTTTTATCATCATCTCCATGGCACTATTGGACAAAACTTGGCAACCGAGTGATCGAAATGTCTAATAGAAGCCCTCTATTGGACAAAACCTAGCAACCAAGTGATCAAAATGTCTAATAGAATGGCTCTATTGGACAAAACCTAGCAACCGAGTGATCAAAATGTCTAATAGAAGAAGGCTATTGGACAAAACCCTGCAACGGAGTGATCAAAATGTCTAATAGAAGCCCTCTATTGGACAAAACCTAGCAACGGAGTGATCAAAATGTCTAATAGAAGCCCTCTCTTGGACAAAACCTAGTAACCGAGTGATCAAAATGTCTAATAGAAGCCCTCTCTTGGACAAAACCTAGTAACCGAGTGATCAAAATGTCTAATAGAAGCCCTCTATTGGACAAAACCTAGCAACGGAGTAATCGAAATGTCTAATAGAAGACCTCCACAGTCTATTTATTCACTCAAAAAACGTCCATTTACAACTACCATTCACTTTATAGTTCTCTACAAGAATCCTGCTAATCCTCTTTTTGGACTCAACCACTCTGCACCAGTCATAAACGCCATTTGTTGTTATTTTTCGATCTGGAAATAGAAGCTTTAATTCCTCCACACTGCGTATAACGGCAGTTGCAACCAATTCTTCGCACCCACATTCACTACACACTATTTTATGTCCCCCGACAAACATCGAAAATGAGTGACAATCTTTGCACGTATTGCCCTTTTTTAACAGATTATAGTCATAGGGGGGCAAGCGTGAATAGGGAGGTGATTCAGTTTGATGCAATGAAACTAGTTTGTCAGCAAGCTTCTTATGAACGCTATTCAAACGTGATGGCTTCGTGTCTAATTTTTTCAAAAAGCGATTTAGCTGTGTCGGAAAAATAATAGGGAGGTTTAATGGGGTTTGATATAAAGTAAACTCGTGGTTAATGAAAATCACGTATGCTTCAACGTTAATATTAAATCCTAGATTTTGCAGTAGCTGGCGGAGCAGGGAGTTGCTTCGTTTCAGTTGGTCTAGCGGATTCTTAATCTCCTTTCCCGAGATTGTTTGGAGAATGTCATGGTCAAAATAAAAATCGCCTTCATAATTTTTCACCTCGAAAAGGTAAGTGGTTTCTTGATAAATAATCAAGGTATCAATTTGGAATTTTGTGTTGTTAACCTCGAGCAGAAGATCGTTTAATATCAAGCAGTCACTTTGAAGCTTCTCCGTCAATAAATCAAACTGAACTTCACCTTCATATCCTTTTTCAAGATTTAAATAATATTTCTGCTCATCTGCTGTTAGGTTCATTCGTGAGTTTAAAACTCTTAAAATCTTTAATTTCTCTGGTTCAGTTCTGGATTTAAAAGGCATAGCTCACGTCCTCTCTTTTTTTAATAAACCATAAATTAATGATATAAAAAAAATGAGTGATTTTGTAAGAAAAGAATGAATGTTTTGTAACATTTTAGAGGCAAGAAATAACTGATTATTTGATTTGAATTTTTTTCATCTTTATAATAAAAAGTAGATTGGTTAATTATAGAAAGGAAACTGGCATGGACAAAAAGACGGCACAATCTTGGATCACAAACCTTGGTCTTAGTCCGCATCCTGAAGGCGGATATTATAAAAGCACATTCCAGTCGGATGCCATAATTTCAAGCAATGGTAATCAGCGTAAACTTTTCACAAGTATTTATTTTTTACTACAGTCCCATGATATATCTCATTTTCATCGGCTAAAATCGGATGAACTTTGGTATTATCATGGCGGAAGTCCACTAACAATCCACATGATTGATGAGAGTGGAGAATATAAAGAAATGTATATAGGTTTAAATCTTGAAAATGGGGAGGTCCCTCAAGTATTAGTACCTAAAAACACCATTTTTGGTTCATCCGTAATGGCAGAGGAAACCTTCTCATTAGTGGGTTGTATGGTTTCGCCAGGGTTCGATTTTGAAGACTTTGAGTTGTTTAACCAGGAGGAGTTATTAAAGGAGTATCCTCAACATGAGCAGATCATAAGAAAGATGGCTTACAAATGTAAAAGTTAATGCGCCTCGAACCGATTTGTTAGAAATATCGATATCATTGTCCTAAAATTCGGACATCCTATTATAAGGAGGGATGGTCATGGGTTTCAGGATTTTTTTAATCTGTATCTTAAGCTGTCTTACTTTTATACCAATCGCTTCTGCTGAAGTGCCGCTTAAGGCTGCCTTCATTCGTAACCATCAACTTTGGATGGCAGAGGGGAACCGCGAACAACAGCTTACAAAAGGGCAGTATGTTTATTCTCTAAAATGGTCGTATGATTGCCTATTTGAATAGTGGTCACCAGGGCGGAATATCTATTTGTTTATTTTATGATACAAAGGAAAAAAGAAGATACCAGCCGTATGAAACCTTGAAACTAGAAATTTTCAGTGGTCTCCAATTGCCAATATAACTGCCGTATAACGTTGAAATATTTTTCTGCATAAAAAAAACATATTGCCGAAGTATAATGAACCGTACCAAATAATACTAAAATACCAAAAGCACCCCATTTTGCCGAAAATACTCTGGCCATGGAGTGCTAAACATTTAATTGTTTATTTATTCGATTCTTTGATAACTTCCGCATAAAACTTAATCGCATTTAGATAGTTTTTGATGCTGACACGTTCGTTAGTTCCATGCATCCTGTTTAAATCCTTGGAAGTGATTTGAACAGGTAAGAAGCGGTACGTATTTTTCGAAATGGGGTCATATTGTCTTGCGTCTGATCCGGCAAACATTAAGTATGGCGCCACGACAGCATGATTAAAAACATTTCGTGCTGATTGTTGAACGGTTCTAAATTGCCAGCTGTTCACAGAGGATACCTTGGAAGCTTCACTGCCTTCGACCGTCACTTTAATATCCGCATCGTCAATTGTTTCTTCAATGAACCTTTCCACATCCGCTAACGAATCGCCAGGCATTAGGCGGAGGTTAATAATAGCGGATGCTTGTTCAGGCAAGGCATTATATTGCTCGCCCGCCTGGAAAATGGTCGGGGCGATCGTGGTTCTGATTAAGGCGGCAGATGCCGGCTGCTGCAGTAAAATTTTCTCAATGAGCGGCTTGAAAATCACTTTGTTTGCAAACACATATTTCATCCCGAAATTCATTTCCGGGGCAACGAACTCAAATAAATCATTTCCTGGACCCCTAAGCGCACCCTTAAACTGGGTATCTTCTAATTTTGAAATGGCACTCGCAATTCGGCCAATATTGGTGTGGTCCTTCGGCTGGGATGAATGGCCACCGCTGCCCTGAATCGATAATTTCGCAGACGCGGAACCTTTTTCAGAAATACCAACGACACCCACGGGCGCTTTAACCCCGGGAACCATGTTCTCAACAATCGCACCGCCTTCATCTAAAACAAACTCAAACTGAATTCCTCTTTGCTTGAGAGTGCTAACGATCTTGCTGGCGCCTTCGTCCCCGCCAATCTCTTCATCAAAGCCAAACATGAAATACATATCTCGATTCGGTTTGAATCCTTGATCTAATAGATATTCTACTGCCTGTAAAATCCCGACAATGCCAATTTTATCATCTAAAGTTCCCCGTCCCCAGATCAATCCGTTCTCAACGGTGCCGCTAAAAGGCGGCTGCTCCCAATTATTTTCTGTTCCTTTTAAAATAGGGACGACGTCATAATGGCTCGTTAGGCCAATGGGATGTTTACTAGAATCGGTGCCTTCCCATTTATACACGAGACCATAATCATTCACTTTTTCAAAATCAAGCTGTTTATAAACCGTTGGAAAGCTTTTCTGTAAAAAAGCGATAAACTTATCATATTCTCTAAAATCAATCTTACTGCGTTCTTGATACGATACTGTTTTGTAGGTTACGGCTTGAGACAAATGGTTGACGGCTTCTTTTTCATTGATGGATACTTTGGTTGGGTGTGGTTTCGGCTGTCTGGATTTGACTGTTAATGTGTTGAAGGCGGTTACAATTATAAAAATGACAATTAATCCGGCGATTAATAGGAAAGCGAGCTTCCATTTTTTCATTCATATACCCCCATAGTTTCTTATTAATATAGAAGGAAATAAATTTTTAGAATCACTCAGTGCGAGGACAAAAGAGGAAAATCAATAATAACACTATTATTATACTAAAAATTCAGATAAATAGCCCTGGAAAGACGGAAAAGTGGCGCAACAAACTCAGTAGATTCTAAGACTAATGATGTATGTTATTTCAACCCATTTACGCAAGAAATAAGGCATATGCAAAACTATAATAAGATTAATGAAACAAACTGAGGAGGAAAATAAATGATAAAAGGATTATATGAAGCCCACTTGCCAGTCAAAAGTTTGGAGGTCTCGATCGACTTCTATCAAAATTTGGCGTAAAGCTTGCATGGAGAAATAAGGATACAGCGTTTTTTTGGATCGAGGAGGGAAGGAGCTGGATAGGCTTATGGGAGGGGAAAGAATATCAAACAACCTACCATCCTTCATTACGGCATATAGCGTTCAGGGTTGAATATGCTGACCTTAAAAAATCTTTAAACTGGTTAAAGGCCAATAATATCCAGCCAGTACCATTTGGAAAACGAGAATCGGTAGAGCCCTTTATTCGACCCAACCAGGGAAACGCTTCCGTTTATTTTCAAGACCCTGATGGAAATAGCCTGGAGCTTATGTGTTTTATTGACGTTCCTCATGAGTTCAGTAATCTTTCAGAAAAATTATCCTTTGATGAATGGGAGAAGTTAATTGGATAGATTAATCAATGCCACAATCTTTAATTGTGGCATTTTTTCTTGGCTACGTCTTCTAATACAAAAAGTACAATTTACATAAATTAGAGTTATTTGGTAAAAATAAAACAAATCTGAAGCAGGAGGTGGAAGATCATTCATGTGGAAAAAATTTCGGCCTAAACAGGATGAAAACGTGAAAAATTCAATATCTTCCAATGACCTTCTAAAGAAAAATCTTAATGAAAATGTTGCTCAAATTAAAGAGCATTTAGGCAATGCTTCAGATTTGGTGATTCGTTTTATCAAACATAAAGATGATCCGTGTGCTTTTGCAGTCGTTCATATAGACGGAATTTCAAATGTACAAGATATAAATGAACATATTATTGAACCTCTTTTAACATGCAAAGCCGCCCTGTCTACCAGGTCTATAAAGGAAGATTTGGAACAAACGATTACCATCTCAAATATAAAGGTGAAAAACACTTTAAGTGATATCTTGTCGGAAATCGTATTTGGGAACACTGCCATTTTAATACATGGTGATACTACAGTTCTCATTTATGATACAAAAGAATTTCAATCGCGCGGTATCACAGAGCCAACAACTCAAACGGTTATTCGGGGTCCAAAAGACGCCTTTACAGAAAGTCTACGTACCAACACTTCCTTGGTTCGAGCTCGTGTCCAAAGTCCGAATTTACGTCTTGAATCGATGAAAATTGGCGAAGTAACACAAACCCCAGTTGAAATCATGTATATCAAGAACATTGCACAAGAATCTATTGTAAATGAAGTTAGGCAGCGTCTGCAAAAAATCAAAATAGATGGCATTCTTGAATCCGCTTATATAGAAAGCTTCATTAAAGACGAGAAGCATTCCCCTTTCCCAACGGTACAAAATACCGAACGTCCAGATGTTGTGGTGGGAAATTTACTTGAAGGACGGGTCGCCATTTTTATCGCCGGAACTCCTTATGTTCTTATCGTTCCTGTTACCTTTACACAATTCTTCCAGTCTCCCGAAGATTATTACCAGAATCAGTACATCGGGAGCTTTTTAAGGATATTACGGCTAGGGGCTTTCTTCTTAGCTCTTTATGCACCTGGTTTATATGTGGCAATGATTACACACCATCAGGCACTTGTTCCTACGGTTTTACTAGTCAGTATCGCTGCACAAAGAGAGGCAGTTCCGTTTCCTGCCGTAATAGAAGCTTTCATCATGGAGATGACCTTTGAAGTATTAAGGGAAGCGGGAATTCGTATGCCAAGAGCTGTTGGTCCAGCCCTATCAATCGTAGGTGCTCTTATCCTCGGCCAAGCCGCAGTACAAGCAGGTTTTGTTTCCGCAGCAATGGTCATTATTGTTTCGATAACGGCAATAGCTAGTTTCGCACTTCCAAACTACAATATTGGGGTTACTGCACGAATTCTTCGATTTCTGTTTTTAATTATTGCTTCCTATGCAGGGTTGTATGGTGTTTTAATTGCTTCACTTATCATTGGCATGCATATGTGCGGGCTGCGCTCGTTTGGAGAACCCTATCTTGCTCCCTTCGCCCCGTTTCGGCTTAACGAGCAAAAGGATGCTTTGTTCCATTTTTCTATACATAGCTTGGTAAATAGACCATCTCCCGCAAATAAAAAGAACGAAGTGCGAATGAGGAAGATTGAAGAGGGTGATTCGAGTGAGAAATAAATTATGTTTTATCATCATTTTCTTATTTAGTATCCTCTCAGGATGCTCTAATTACAAAGAACTAAATGAAATAGCCATTGTGGTTGGACTAGGGATCGATTATATTCCAGCTAAAAAAACATATCAGGTGATTTACCAAGCCATTAATCCAAGTGAAAATGCTGCCCAAGCCACGGGTTCAGGTGCTACACCGGTTACCAGCTTTATCACTACTGGAAAAACTCTTTCTGAAGCTGCTTACAATACATCTAGACTATTCTCACGGCAGAATATATATTCTCACATTCAGGTAGTAATCCTCGGCGAACAATTAGCTAAGAAGGAAAGTTTAAACTTTATATTTGATGTGTTCGAGCGGGATGCAGGAGTCCGTGTGAATGTCCCTGTCCTTATTGCAAGGGATGAAAATGTAAAAACCACAATGGATATACTTCCTTCAAATGATAAAGTCCCCGTTAGAACGATCATAGGTAAATTGAAGAATGCCTCTAAAAACACCGGGGAATATGGTGAAACGAAAATTTATCAAGTGATTGAAGATCTATCTAACATTGGCTCAGAACCTGCTATAAATGGTATTAGTATAAATGGGGACAAGGAAAAGGGTACGACAAAAGCCAATTTAGAAAATATGCATAAGGCATACGTATTTCTTAATGGGGTCGCCATGTTTGGGAAAGGAAAACTTGTAGGATGGTTGGATGGAAAAAAGACAAAGTCAATTCAGATCATTCAAAATAAGATTGAACAAACCAACGTGAGGATTCACTGTGATGAAAAAAGGTATAACAATATCCTTGTTAATCGCTTAAAAAGTCATTCAAACGTAGACATAAAGAATAATCAAGCCGTTATCACGATTAACGCAAATGTTTCAGGTTCTATAGTTGAGCTGTTATGTAACAAGGATATAAGTAATCGTAAAGTGGTGAAAGAATATGAACATAAAGCAGAAAGGGAATTGGAAAAGGAAATAAAAGATGGGATCAAGGCAGCTCAAAAAGTGAAGAGTGATGTGTTCGGATTTGGAGAAATCCTGCACTATACTCATATTCGGAAATGGAATGAATCAAAGCACCGTTGGAAGGAGCTGTTTTCACAAGCAAACGTAAATGTTCATGTAAAAATGGACATTGAAAGGACAGGAATGAGAATCAAGCCTTATCCCTATTGATTAAGGAGTTGTATAGCAAGATGAATCAGGTGAAGGTTAACGGATTTCAGTTATTTAGTGTCATTTTTTTATTTGAATTAGGAAGTGCAATTCTGGTTGGGATGGCCAGAGATGCAAAACAGGATGCCTGGATAACTGTATTACTTGGAATCGCCTGCGGCTGCATTCTATTTCTTGTTTACGCAAAACTTTATAATATGTTTCCTTCATTGCCGCTGACAGGCTATCTTCGGAAAATTCTTGGCAGCTATTTAGGCTGGATCATAGGGCTAATGTATGTAATTTATTTTATCTACATTGCTTCTCGTGTATTGCGTGATTTTGAAGCACTATTAGTAATAACAGCATATCGTCAAAGTTCCATTTTTACAATTGGTATCATCATGGTTTTATGTGTGATGTATGCAGTCTACAAGGTGGAAGTGTTTTTTCGTATATCTGAACTTTGCCTATTCATTATCGTGTTTATGTTTTTTTTCCTTATTTTATTTGAAATTGCAAGTGGGATTGTCGAGTTAAATCATCTTCGTCCTATTTTAGAACATGGCTGGCGTCCTATATTTAAAAATTTATTCCCAGCTACTATAACGTTTCCTTTCGGTGAAATGATTGCCTTTACGATGCTCCTCCCTTATTTAAACAAACAAGAAAAAGCCAAGAAAATTGGAATTATAAGCATCGTTGTTAGTGGCTTGGTTTTAACTTTATTCACCTTTATGAATATTGCAATAATCGGTTCAAATATTGCAGATCGTTCGGCTTTTCCTATCCTTACGGCTGTAAGTTACATTAATATTGCTGATTTTGTCCAAAGGCTGGATATTGTAGTGATCATCAGTATGGTCATATTAGGATTTGTAAAAGTAACCGTTTTCTCTTTCTGCGCGATTATTGGCACTGCCGATTTGTTTAAAGTTAAAGAACCAAAAAAATTGATCTATCCAATGGGGATTATGATTTTAATTAGTTCACAAATAATCGCTCATGGATTTATTGAGCACATTCAAGAAGGGTTAATGGTAGTACCATATTACCTGCATCTTCCTTTGCAAATAGTCATTCCTCTTTTATCATTAGTCATTGCATGGATTAAACGGAAAGTGAAGGCTTCCTCTGTTTAATGTCTGTTGAGTACTTCTTTTTTCGAGACTCCAATTGATAAAAGTGGGGAATTAAAAGTTTAATTCTGCTTGGTTTTTAAGTAATCGGAAGCTTTTGAGATAATAAGTGGAAGGAAAAAAATAATAATAATGACATAATCTTCTCCAGTTATCTGTTGTCCCATTTTAATAAAGGTATGTAAAATTTCATCAATACCAAGCCCTTGAATCATATCCAATAAAATTGCGAGGGCAGTTATGAGGGAAAATAACAGTAAGAAAATGAAAAGCTGCTTCAAACGTATCACCATTTCTATTTTTTTCTTATTATTTGTTGACCTCTTACGGTCTATCCATAAATGAGCATGTAAATTGTTTTCTGTTGGAGGGTATTGGTGTTGTCGCAACGTCTTTGCATTCCTTGCTGAAACAGATCAGCACATTGTCGCTTGTATTTTCAAGATAAAACGTTTTGTTAAATAAGTCACAGACATACTTCCGAAATAATGTTAAGGTGTTTTTTGTGTTAAGGGACAAACAATTGTAAATAATTTCAAAAACGTACATTAATATGAATATACTAATTATTGGGAATCGCTAATATTATTTGCATTATCCAGTACGAATGATCAGTTCGGTTTTATTGTTAATCAAGTTGCTTTTTTTGAAACAAGAATCATAAATTATATAAAACTAGCAATTATTACTTACAATTCTACCCATTTTGAAAGGAGAAAATGAGCAAATGAATTCACAAAAATGGCAATTGCCTCTTCAAACCCTGAGCCTTGTAGTAGGTTTTATGGTCTGGGTGATTATTTCATCCTTAATGCCGTTTATAAAAAAAGGAATTTCTCTAACACCTAATGAAATCGCTCTGGTTACAGCCGTTCCTGTTATATTAGGTTCGGTTATGCGAGTTCTCCTGGGGTACTGGACAAATCGATTTGGTGCTAGAATCATCTTTTTCATTAGTTTTATCATTTTAATTTTTCCCGTCTATTATATTAGTATGGCAAATTCACTTACGGATTTAATAATTGGTGGTTTAGTTCTTGGAATGGGGGGCGCTGTCTTTTCAATCGGAGTAACTTCATTGCCAAAATATTATCCGAAGGAGCGGCACGGATTTGTAAATGGAATTTATGGTGCAGGAAATATTGGGACAGCACTTACCTCTTTTATGGCTCCCATGCTGGCAAATACCATGGGATGGCAAAATACGATTCGCTTGTTTTTAATTCCTGTTATCCTATTTGCCTTATTAAATTTTTTGTTTGGTGATCGTAAAGAGCCTAGAGTGAATAAACCCTTGGCAGGACAAATCAAAGCAGTTTATCAGAATGAAAAACTATGGTTCTTAAGCCTATTCTATTTTATTACATTTGGTTCATTTGTCGCTTTTACGGTTTACCTACCCAATTTTTTAGTGTCAAACTTTAAGTTAACATCGGTGGATGCAGGTTTACGGACAGCCGGATTTATTACAATAGCCACACTTTTCGGCGTATTGGCGGGTGGCTCGGTGATAAATTTAATCCATTTATCATTATGTTATTTGTATTTGGAGGATTAACCTTCTCAGGTGTTTTACTATCCTTTTCACCCACTATTACGTTGTATTCGATTGGCTCGTTAACGGTTGCTTTCTGTGCTGGGATTGGAAATGGAACTATTTTTAAACTTGTACCTTATTATTTTTCAAAACAAGCGGGTATTGTCAATGGGATTGTATCGGCTATGGGAGGACTGGGTGGATTTTTCCCACCACTCGTCCTCACCATTGTGTTTAATATTACAGGACATTATGCGATTGGTTTTATGTCCCTTGCTATGTTTGCAATGGCTAGCTTTGTCATTGTTGTGTGGATGTATTACTTAGAAAAATTGAGTCTGGAAACAAAGATTATGGAAAACGTTGGTCAAAGTATGATGGTAACCAATACAAAGGGAATGATTGAAAAAGTAAACCGTGCCTTTACAAAGGTAACCGGCTACCAGGCTGATGAAGTAGTAGGAAAGAATCCAAACATTTTACAGTCTGGAAAGCATGATCAGACTTTCTATCAAAAAATGTGGGATTCGGTTCAAAAACGAGGGTATTGGCAAGGTGAAATATGGAATAAAAGAAGAAATGGGGAAGTTTATTTAGAATGGCTTACCATTAGTGAAGTGAAAAATGATGCAGGAGAAGTCAAATATTATCTTGGACTTTTTAGTGATATGACAGAGCAAAAGAGCTGAAGATTCACTCTCAGCTTTTTTTGTTATGAAAAATGTACTGGGTATAGAAGATCATGTGTACCATTTCTTTGCGATTGCAGGAGGTGGACTAGCGGGTTTAATGGTGGTAATCGGTTTGGTCGGGTAACGGCTCTTTTTTATTTCAACATTCTACATTCTTCGTAAATTCCTCCACAAAATTAAACCCTTCCATTTTAGATTATCTCTATTTTTATAAAAGGCTGTTTTCGTAAACTTTGTTGCTATTTAGAATGAATCAGATGGTTGATAAAGAAGTTGATTGGAGCGGAAGGTGCGAGATCCTCGAAAATGCTATCGCATTTCCTTCGTGCGTTGTTGATTCAAGGGAGCTGATTCACCGTCCTGCGGGAGCAGTGGGACAGGTGAGACGAGACCCCGCAGTCGCTTTAGCGACGAGGAGGCTCACCGCCTACCCCGCGGAAAGCGAGCATCCTGAAGCGGAAATCAACTACTACTAAAAACAACAATCTTTTAGAAAACAGCCTAATAAAATTTTACATGGGCAAAAATGATTTATAAGTTACCTAGAAGCAAAATGCAATTTTTCCGAGTGAAAAGTATATTGACCATTCGGAAAATTAAACCTATATTAACAATAACGGACTTACGATACCTTTATTGTTAATTAATGAAGTGATTATTTAAAAATATTATTAATTATATAACTATAGTTAACTTACAACTTGAGGTGCGAGATGATAGAGGGGAAAATAATCAAGTTTTATCGTGAAAAAGCAGGATCAACTCAGGGACAGCTTGGAGAAGGAATATGTTCTGTAACACATTTAAGTAAGATAGAACGTGGCATTACAGAATACTCACGGGAAATTACTTATTTATTATCTAAAAGATTAAATATCTCCCTCGAAGATGAAAAGGACCGTTATCAACATCTTCATCTGAAATTAAAGCTTTGGCACGATGCGTTGGTCATGCAGCAAAACGAAGAATCAGAAGTTTTAAAAAACGAAATTGAAAAGGAAATACTGATTCAACTTGAAGATTTCCGTGATTATTATCAATTACTTTTAGCAAGACATTATTTATCTCATCACAAATTAGAATCAGCATTATTGATTATTCAAGCACTGCAAAAAAATGAGGCATCACTATCTCCGCAAGATCGCAATATGTTAAAGCATGTACAAGGAATCTATTACTTTCTAACAGGAGAATATCGAGATTGTATACATATTTTAATTTCGATTGATCAAAGTCAATATAATCACTTTGAATATTATTATCACTTGGCTCTGTCGTATCATACAGTCAATGCTAATATTATTTCCTATTATTATGCTGAGAAAGTTCTTGATTATTTTCAAAAAACGTTAAATATTAAACGAATCATTGATACAGAAATGATCATGATCATCCAATTAAATGCGAGGGAACATCATGATTTCAAAGAGACGAAAGAACGTTACGAGCAATTAATAAGAACATGTGATGCAATTAATGATGTTGAGCGTAAATCAAAGCTATATCATAATCTTGCTTTTGAATTCTATAGAAGAAAAAAATATAATGAAGCTACGCACCATTATCTGGAATCTCTTAATCTAGTTGATGAAAATACCCCTCATTATTTATATTGTTTAGATGGCTATATTAGTTCATGCCACAAAGGGAATTTACTTTCTAAAGAGGAGTTATTGGAGCTGGCGGAAAAAGGGTATGAATTGGCAAAACCGACAAATTCATATTTCTGTATTTCCTTTCAATTACACCTCTATAAGCTGAATAATGAAGAAGATAAGTACTATCAGTTCATTGAAATGAAAGCCCTGCCATATTTAAAAAATATAGGATACACCATGTTAATTGAACACTATGAAAAGAAACTCTTTCAATACTATAACGAAATGGGAGAGACTCAAAAAGCCTTAGAACTTGCCCAATCTTACATGCATGGAAAAAAGAGTTACTATGAGTATGAATAAGGGGTGATCTCCAAGTATACTAATCTCTTAGATTGATTTGTCGATGCCGTTTAATTACCGTGAAAAGTAAATTACTGTCTCTTCTTCTATTTCCAAATAGGTCCATTTGAATAAAGAGAGATTGGAGATAATAATAAAGACCAAATCAAATAATGATTTGGTCTATTTCTATTTTAGAATTACATAGGACTCCTGAATTAATTTCAGCTGAAGATTAGGAACTAATAATGAAATTTGGTTTTTTCTAGTGTTATCTTCTTATCCTTTTTGAGAGAGCTTGTCAAAATACTGTTTGCTTAATCCTTGTGCAAAGTTTAATTTAGCCATAGCGAACCACCATAAAAAAAACATAAAGGGCAGCATCATGGTAAGCCAGGATGTTTGAATAAGTAAAATATAGTCATATAAACCATGAAGAATAATTGGGACTAGTAACGATAAAATAATCCATTTTCCTTTGTTTCCTAATGAAAATTTTACTTTTGAAATATAATAACCCATTATAACACCAAATAAGGCATGGCTTGAAACAGGTAATAAAGAACGAATAAGAGCTGTCTGGGTTCCATAAACAAATGTATATAATATATTTTCTGCGGTTGCGAAACCTAATGCCACAGCAGAGCCATAGACAATGCCATCAAATGGCTCATCGAATTCTTTATGTAAATAAGCACAATAATATAAAACAATCCATTTGAGAGATTCTTCCAGAAAGCCAGTCCGAAAAAAGGCTTTCGAAAAATTCGAATGAAACAAATATTCTTTATCGAATATTTGATCAACGAAGGAAATCGGAAAAACAAGTATTGCACCGAAAAGAAAAGTTCGGATTACCAGGTTGATAGGTTCGGGTTCATATTTATCCTTTAAATAAAAATAGTATAATAAAGCAATGCCGGGCGCAATGCCGGCTATTAAGATACCAACCATAAATTTTCACCCACCTATATTCCTTGGCAATAGAAATAGTATTTTAAATTTGTAATTATCGTACATGTTTAGAGCAAAAAATTAAGATTCTATTTGCCTTCAAGTAGGAACCTTAAAATATTATATCAAAAAACGCTTAAGAGTTATTTTCTATAAATTTTTCTAAATCTTTATCAATAATAAATACTTCGATTCGTTCGCCGGTTTTTGTACTAATATCACTATGAGAAGAAAGAACTTTACAGCCTGTTAATTCTTCGACGATTTTTTCATATTCCTCGCTATACATTTCCCTAAGCACCTGGCGCATCTGTTTGACGAGTTTTTTCCCGACTTTGTGGCTTACCAGGTGTTTTTCTTCAACTGAAAGAACTCCTTTAAAGCGGGTAATTAACATATCTTTTACAATATAGGTTTTAGCTTCCTGTGGACCTTTGCCAATAAGATCTCGTTGAAATTTAATCAATGCTGCGCTTACTTCTGCCTCTATTTTTTTCTTTGAAAGCACCATTTTTCCCCCAACATTTTTGCTCTGAATTTATGAGACCTATCATAAATCGGATTTTCCAGTCTTGTCAACGCCATTTTTTTTCTTTTACTGATTCTTAAAACGGCAAAATAGGAAGAAATACAGAGATATACTGTGATATTATCTGAAAAAGAAATGAAATCAGCCAATTTTAATCTTTTTTTAAGAATTTAGGGAGTTTACAACTCATTCTGGGAGAAGTTACAATAAGCGCGTATACAACTGAATGTCGGCCAAATCTCAAGCAATTGAGAACGGAGGAACCATGTATTTGGGGTTAATTCTGCACATGCAGAAAGGATGAGAAACTCTTTCGCCATCCTACCCGTCAGCTAACTTCGTCGGCTAAAGCGAAGGAGGTCTTAAGACCGCCTTGACCAGGGGGCTTTTTTGTTGTTTTTACAGCAAAACGGCAGCCTGATTTTTAAAGTAGGTCTTTTTATTATGCCTATAATTGAAAAGGATCATGGAAGACAGAATGCAGAGACGGTTATTGAGCCTGCTGGGCATTAAGTAGACCAATGATTACTTTTTCTCGAAATGAACTTTTGTACGTTCGATGTACCTTTGTGAAGGGCACTATTTTCACAAATGGCACAAAGAAGCATGTGCAGAAGTACAAAACCTGAGGAAAAGTAGCATTGGTCTATTTTTTTTAGCTGATGCTGCTTTCCAAGGTGTTGAAGTTAAAGAATATGGATTTTAATTTTTCGTAGATTTGGAGAGGAGAAAATACTATGGATATGATTTCAATTTTACTAACGGCTGGTTCTTTTTTGCTCTTTTGGGGGTTCATTCGTTTTTGTAACTATGTCATAGAAGCTAAAGGAGAATAAGTCATGATTTTAATGGTGATTGTCGGAGCACTTTCTCTGTATTTAATTCACGCTCTTATTTATCCGGAAAAATACTAACTGATACAAATGGGGGAACGATCATGGATTTTTTACAAATAGGTGTTGTTCTGGTTCTGGTATTGCTGCTGGCCATTCCATTATCAAAATACCTTGCAAACGTTTATTCTCTTGAAACAACGAAACAAGACCGATTTTTTGGTGGTATAGAGCGGGGCATTTACCGATTATCCGGTATCAATACTGAAGCAATGAATTGGAGGAAATACGCATCAGCATTACTTATCAGCAATCTGGTCATGTTTATTATTTCTTATCTGATCATTCGAATGCAGGGATTCCTGCCTGGAAATCCGAGTAAGATTGCCAATATGGATCTTTTGCTTGCTTTTAATACGGCAGCCAGTTTTTTAACGAATACAAACCTGCAGCATTACAGCGGTGAAACGGGATTATCCTATCTGTCACAAATGACAGTCATTATTTTTCTGATGTTTGCGACTCCGGCAACCGGTCTTGCTTTATGTATTGCTTTCTTTAGAGGACTGACAGGACAGTCAAGCATCGGCAATTTTTATGTGGATCTAATCCGGACGGTGACACGCTTGCTCTTGCCAATATCGTTTATTACGGGCTTGATCATGGTATCGCAGGGTGTTCCTCAAACGCTTAGCCCAAGCATTCATGCAACTACAATTGAAGGAGCGGAACAACATATCGCACGGGTGCCGTTGCAGCACTGGAGACCATCAAGCATCTAGGAACAAATGGAGGAGGCTTCTTTGGAGTCAATTCAGCTCATCCATTTGAAAATCCGAATGGGTTTACCAACGTACTTGAGATCTTGTTAATGTTTTTAATTCCGGCTGCACTGCCGCTGACATTTGGATATATGGCGAAAAATAAAAAACAGGGCTGGATCTTATTCGCGGGAATGGGCCTCATGTTTATTGTCTTTCTAGGGATCACCTATTTTAGCGAAACGAATGGAAACCCTGCATTGGAGAGGATCGGCCTTTCACAGGCAAATGGAAGCATGGAAGGCAAAGAGGTAAGGTTTGGGATGGCCCAAAGTGCTCTGTTTACGACGGTCACAACAGCCGCAACAACAGGTACAGTCAACAATATGCATGATACATTGACTCCGCTTGGAGGAATGGTCCCATTGCTTGAAATGATGTTTAACTGCGTATTTGGGGGCGAAGGGGTAGGAACGGTCAATATCCTGATGTATGCCATAATGGCTGTCTTCATTGCAGGATTGATGGTTGGCCGTACACCTGAGTTTCTCGGCAAGAAGATTGAAGCCAGAGAAATGAAATTGATTGCGATTGCGATCCTTCTTCATCCTTTAATCATCCTGGCGCCAGCTGCATTAGCACTGGCCACGAAAATGGGAACTGCAGCTATATCAAATCCAGGCTTCCATGGTATATCGCAGGCTGTTTATGAATTTACCTCTTCGGCAGCAAATAATGGTTCAGGATTTGAAGGCCTAGGTGATAACACTCCTTTCTGGAACATTTCGACAGGTTTGGTGATGTTATTCGGGCGGTATTTTTCCATGATTGCCTTAATTGCAGTAGTTGGTTCGCTGCTATCCAAAAAGAGTGCGCCCGTTACGATTGGAACATTTAAAACAGATAATTCAACATTCCTAGTGATCTTATTGGCTACTGTGCTCATCATTGGGGCATTGACCTTCTTCCCGGTCATCGCTCTCGGACCAGTTGCTGAATGGCTTACGATTCGATAATTGAAGAAAAGGAGTAACACAATGAGTACAAATCGTAAAGCGACTCTTACTAATAAAATTGTTATGGAGGCAGTAAAGGCTGCCTTCATAAAACTGGATCCAAGAATGATGGTCCGAAATCCCGTCATGTTTGTCGTTGAAATTGGTTTTATCATTACCCTTTTGCTGTCCATTTTTCCGTCTATTTTCGGTGGTACATCAGACAGAGGTTACAATATAGCCGTATCGGTCATCCTGTTCGTCACCATTCTGTTTGCCAACTTTGCAGAGGCGCTCGCAGAAGGAAGAGGAAAGGCACAGCCGATAGCCTCAAAAAAACAAAACAGGATACAAAAGCGAAACGCATCCAAAAAGACGGCTCGATCCAACTGGTTGAAGCATCAGAACTTAGAAAGGGAGACATCGTGTTTGTTGAAGCGAATGATTTGATTCCGAGCGACGGGGACGTAATTGAAGGTGTAGCCGCTGTCGATGAATCAGCGATTACGGGAGAATCTGCTCCTGTCATTAAAGAGTCCGGCGGTGATTTTTGTTCTGTAACAGGCGGAACGAAAGTGATAAGCGATTATATTAAAGTGAAAGTGAGTGCGGATCCTGGTGAATCTTTCCTTGACCGGATGATCAGTCTGGTTGAGGGTGCAAAAAGGCAAAAAACGCCGAATGAAATTGCACTTAGCACGCTGCTGGTCAGCTTGACGCTTATCTTTTTACTGGTATGTACCACATTGGTTCCTATTGCGTCTTATATAAAAGTAACCTTGCCGATTGCAACCTTGATTGCGCTGCTGGTCTGTTTGATTCCGACGACAATTGGCGGATTGCTTTCAGCCATTGGCATAGCTGGCATGGATCGAGTAACCCAATTCAATGTAATCGCCATGTCCGGGAAGGCAGTAGAAGCAGCAGGTGATATCAATACGATCATTCTTGATAAAACAGGAACGATTACACACGGAAATCGGATGGCATCGGCCTTCCTTCCAGTAAGAAAGGTAAGCGAGGAAGACCTGGCGAGGACGGCAGCACATTCCTCCTTGCATGACGAAACGCCAGAGGGAAGATCAGTCATTGAACTCACAAAAACATTAGGCGTGCCTGTTGGTGAATTAGCTATAAATGGCTCTGAAGGAATTGAGTTTACGGCTGAAACTAGAATGAGCGGTACCGATTTCTCAAATGGCAGAAAAATTCGCAAAGGTGCCGTCGATACCATTAAAAAATATATCGTTGAACAGGGAGGACACATTCCAGGAGACCTGGATTCTATTGCCGATAAAGTTGCGACTGAAGGCGGAACACCTTTAGTAGTCACAGAAGGCATTCAGATTCTTGGTGTGATTTATCTTAAAGATACCGTTAAACCTGGCATGAGAGAACGTTTTGACGAGCTTAGGAAAATGGGGATCAAAACGGTCATGTGTACGGGAGACAACCCATTAACCGCAGCTACCATTGCAAAAGAAGCTGGTGTAGACGATTTTATCGCAGAAGCAAAACCGGAAGATAAAATTTCCGTGATTAAACGGGAACAGGCGGAAGGAAAGCTTGTAGCGATGACAGGAGATGGAACAAACGATGCTCCAGCGCTTGCCCAGGCAGATGTGGGGCTGGCAATGAATACAGGAACGATTGCAGCCAAGGAAGCGGCAAACATGGTGGACCTGGATTCCGATCCAACCAAAATTATTGAAGTCGTATCAATCGGCAAGCAATTGCTGATGACCCGGGGAGCATTGACTACCTTTAGCATTGCAAATGATGTGGCGAAATATTTTGCCATTATACCAGCGATGTTCATGCTGGCCATACCTCAAATGAACGCTTTAAATGTGATGAATCTGGCCACTCCTCAGAGTGCCATCCTGTCTGCCTTGATCTTTAACGCGGTCATCATCCCACTTCTGATTCCATTGGCGATGAAGGGAGTAAAATATGTCCCGATGAGCGCTTCCAAATTGCTGACAAAGAATATGCTTATTTATGGACTAGGCGGAGTTCTTGTCCCATTCATCGGGATTAAGTTTATTGATTTAATACTCGCAAGTTTAAATCTTGCGTAAAAATAAATTAAAGGGTGAGAACGATGTTAAAAAATGTACGTGTCGTATTGGTGCTGCTTGTTATGTGCGGAATTGCCTATCCGCTGCTGCTGACCGGCTTCTCACAGGTTTTGATGCCTGCAAAAGCGGACGGAAGTGTCATTAAAAATGCTGAAGGGAAAATTATCGGTTCTGAGCTGATTGGCCAATCCTTCCAAAAAGCAAAATATTTCCATGGGCGTGTTTCTTCTATTAATTATGATTCTGCCAGCTCTGGTACGCCCAATTATGCTCCATCGAATAAGGATATGATAGACCGAACAAAAAAAGATATTGCTAAGTTTCTGAAAGAAAATCCACGCGTGAAAAAGGAAGATATTCCAGCCGATTTATTAACCAATTCCGGTTCAGGACTCGATCCGAATATCTCGCCTCAGGGAGCGAAAATTCAGGTTCCGCGCATTGCAAAGGAACGGGGTATGGATGAAAGTAAGATTTATGGCCTTGTCGAAACATACACCGAAGGAAGATCGTTGGGGCTTTTTGGAGATCCAAAGGTGAATGTTTTAAAATTAAACATTGCCTTAGACAAATTAGATTAATAGGAAAGGGGAGTCGTTTGTCTCTCCTTTTCATCCCGTCCTGGTTGGGAGGCAAATCTTATGTCAGATCAATTTAAAAGAAAAGATCCTGAGGAAATTTTGCAATCCATTTACAATATCAAAAAGGGTAGATTAAAAATCATTTTAGGCGCAGTAAGCAGAGCAGGAAAGACTTATCATTTGCTGCTGGAAGGAAATGATCTGGAAAAAAAGGGGATTGATGTCGTAATTGGCGCAACAGACTCCTACACTCGCGCTAATCCAGGTGAACAACTGGGCTGCCTTGAAATCATTCCTCCAATCCAATGGGAAGAGGAGGGTGAAGTGAAATATGATCTAAATATGGATGAAATCCTTGCTCGGAACCCAGAGGTTGTTTTAGTAGATGGGCTTGCACACCATAATCGCCAGTCAGCAAAAAATCCGACAAGGCTGGACGATGTAAAAGAACTGATTTCCCATAAAATCAGTGTCATTTCTACTATTAATATATATGAATTGGAGGGAGTCAAGGATATTGCCGAGAGACTGCTGAAAATCCCCATTCATGTGAATAATCCTGTGCCAGAGGATACCTTATCGCTTGCAGATGAGGTAAGGCTGCTGGATGTCACGCCAGAAGCAATATTAAAGCGGCTGCAGGAGGAAGAACCTGAAGAAAGAAATCAAGGGGATTTGTTATTTAAAAAAGATAATCTGGCTGTACTAAGGGAATTGTCCCTTCGATTTTTGGCGGGAGAAGTAGGAGAAGACCTGACGTTTAATAGAGAAAGCGAAGGCTTATCGGGACCTTCAGGAGCTTCCGAAAGGATTCTGGTTTGTGTTCAATATTATTGGAATGGTTCCATTTTGATAAGAAGAGGGGATCAAATCGCCAAACGATTGGGTGGGGATTTAATTATTGCAAGCTTTATAAACGGGCAAAAGACCTTATCAAAAGAGGAACTCGCGTTTAAATCATCGATCCAAAAACTAATCAAAAAGTTGGACGGCAAATTTGAAGAAGTAAAAATGATACATGAAGATGTGGCAGAGGAAATCGTGGCTTTTGCCCTTCAGCATCAAATAACCCGAATCATTATCGGACAATCCAAGAGAACGAGATGGGAAGAAATCCTTTATGGCTCTATCGTGAATAAAATTTTAAGGAAAACAAATTACATTGATGTCTTTATAGTTGCCGATCGATATGAAACAGAAGGAGAAAGAGTTTTACCTGCGAAGTCATCCAAAAGAAAACGAAATCCATATCAGCGTTTAACACATGAAGAAATTCAGGAAAAAATAAACAAAGTCAAAAGAGGGACACTGAAGATCTATATAGGTGCAGCCCCAGGTGTTGGAAAAACCTTTACGATGTTAAGGGAAGCAAATGAATTAAAGAAAAAGCAGATCGATGTTGTCATAGGGCTGCTGGAAACGCATGGGCGGAAAGAAACGGCCAATCAAGTAGGAAATTTGGAAATCATCCCGAGAATTAAGGTCGCCTACAAAAATGTAAAGCTGGAGGAAATGGATCTCGATGGTATTATCCGGCGAAATCCAGAGGTTGCGTTAATAGATGAACTGGCCCATACGAATGTTCCGGGAAGCAAAAATAAAAAAAGGTATGAAGATGTAGTCGAGATTTTAAATGCGGGTATTTCAGTGATTTCCACCATGAATATTCAGCATGTGGAAAGCTTGAACGACAGTGTTGAGCAAATTACCGGGGTGGAAGTAAGAGAAACGGTTCCCGACCGTATACTACGAGTGGCCGATGAACTGGAACTGATCGACATATCTCCTAAGGCACTTAGACAGCGCATGCAGGAAGGGCACATTTATGCAATGGAGAAAGTGGAGCAGTCATTGAATCACTTTTTTAAATTGAGAAATCTTATTGCCCTAAGAGAATTGGCCCTTAGAGAGTTGGCAGATGATGTTGATGACCGTCTGGAATCGGTGGAACGGAAAGAGGGATTCAGAGGGCCGTGGAGGAAGGAAGAAGTCATTTTTGTTTGTGTCAATCTCCGGAAAGATTCTGAAAGATTGATCCGTAGAGGCTTTCGGATTGCTTACCGTCTGAAAGCAAGATGGCATGTAATTTTTGTACAGGACAGTAAAGAATTAACGGAATCAGAAAAGGCCATACTCGGAAAAATCATTAATCTTACCAATCGGCTGGGAGGGAGCTTTGAGACTTGCAGTGTGGCCGCCAGGCGGAAAGTTGTTACTGAAATAATTAAGCACCTTTCAGCTAAAAAGGCCACACAGGTAATACTGGCGAATCTGCCCGTACGAGATGGAAAGAGATAAAAGAGGGTTCTATTGTTGCCAGGCTTCTTAGAGAAGTCAGGCATCTCGATGTTCTGGTAGTAGCAGATTGACTAGAAGCTAAAGGAGCAGGATGGTTTTTAGAGCCACTGCCATTTAAAAAAACGGTCAAATCATTTATTCTTCATCACCGGAACAGGTTATTCGAATAGAAGAAATCCTAGTAGTTATTTGGAACAAAGATGATCTAAATCAATTTAAATTTATCTTAAACTTTGTTTATCAAAAATTACGTATGCGATGCTAATTGGTTGTACTTTTACTTTTACTTTTACTTTTAACTTGCGGATTGCTGACGCCAATTGTAGAAAGGGTTTGTTGGTCCCAATGAAAGTTCAGCCTAATGGTGAGACTGTTGGAAAACTTCTTATTAATACTGAACAAGTTCAATTTGGTTACTCAGATGGATTTCTTGATATTAATACACTATCCTATCGCGGTTTTGGAGCTATTTGGACTAAAAAAAATAATATAAATTATATTATTGGTTACCTTTTTACTGATAATTATCAAGACTTTCGAGAGTTTCTAAAAAATTTTCATATTGTAATTGGGAATGAAGTTGATTGTAAGTCATTAAGGCAGATTTATGACACTATTAGGTTAGAACAAGAAAAAAAGAATTGGAGCACTTGTAAACGTTTGCCCATATTAACTGTTCTGCAAAACCCCTGGCGCAGCTTCCCACCAGGTTGGTATATATTACGTTCGAGAAAACAATTTCCGTTTATTACATATGTTATACATCGAACAATATATACAATAACGATAGAACATTGTAGAGTTTGCGAAAATAATGAAGATGTCAAAAAATTTATAAACCAAACAAATCAAGAACATTCTATTAATCTTAAAATGAATTTGTATGACACATTTATTTAGAGTCATAGAGTAAGAATTAATATATTTCTTTAGCTAATAGGAAAGTATAAACTTTTCTAGTTTATACTTTCCTATCACGCATAAGTGCAACTACGCCTCTGTCTTCGCCCTTAAAGGCTCGCCAATTGAACTGCACCCCGATTGTTAGACACTTACTAACATACGGAGGTGCAGTTTTTCTATGGTTAAATTTCATACAGAGGATAAATTAGCTGCGATTCAACGCTATTTAAAGGGTGGAGAGAGTTATGCCTCGATTGGGGCATCGATTGGTACCTCTGAAAATATAGTAAGAAACTGGGTGATGCGATACGAACATCAGGGGGTACAAGGATTCACAAAATCCTATACAAGGTACACGGCAGAGTTTAAACTAGACGTACTTAAATATTTGAATGATCATGGGACGTCTCCAAATGAAACAGCAGCGATTTTTAATATCTCTTCTCCTGCCTTAATTCGTAAATGGAGAATACAAGTTGATTCTCAAGGAATAGACGCCCTCAAATCAAAGAAAAAGGGGCGTCCTACCGTGAAGAAGAAAACAAAAAAAACAACAGCCGTCAGTGGATCCGTCGAAGCACTCCAGGCCGAAATAGACCATTTGCGTATGGAGGTTGCTTACTTAAAAAAGTTGAATGCCTTAGTTCAAAAGAAGGAAACATTACCAACCAGGACAAAGCGCAAGTAGTGTCTGAACTAAGGATTGATTTTCCTTTTGAAGCGTTACTCAACATCGCAGGCATCCCCCGCAGTACGTACTATTACTGCATAAATAAATTAAGTCGTCCAGACAAAGATGCCGAACTAAAAAAAGTGATTGAGGAGATTTATCTCGAACATAAAGGCCGTTATGGATACCGTCGTATAACGCTCGAACTAAAGAACCGAGGATATAAAGTGAATCACAAAAAGGTCCAGAGGTTAATGAAAGAGTTAGGCTTGAAGAGCACTGTTCGCATCAAAAAATATCGCTCTTATAAGGGAAAAGTCGGAAAGACAGCACCAAATATTTTGGATCGAGACTTCCAGACGGAAAAGCCAAATGAAAAGTGGGTAACAGATATTACTGAGTTCAAGTTATTTGGCGAAAAGCTCTATTTATCTCCCATGTTGGATTTGTTTAATGGGGAAATCATCGCTTATACGATGAATTCGAGGCCAAAATATTCACTGGTTTCCACGATGCTGGATCAAGCATTTGAGCGATTAACAGAGGGAGAAAAGCTCCTAATTCACTCGGATCAAGGTTGGCATTATCAAATGCCTCAGTTCCAGCATGCATTAAAAGAACATCACATCACGCAGAGTATGTCACGAAAGGGAAACTGTTATGATAATGCAGTCATGGAAAATTTCTTTGGTATCTTAAAATCGGAATTTTTATATACACAAGAGTTTGATAGTGTAGAACATTTTAAACGGGAGTTAGCCGAATATATTGATTACTACAATCACATACGAATAAAGGCAAAATTAAAAGGTTTGAGTCCAGTACAATACCGAACTCAAGCCCTATCAGCTGCCTAATCAAAAATCCGTCTAACTTATGGGGGTCACTTCAAATCGGCGAGTTTTCTTTAGAAATTACAAAACTTCAAATAATTTGTTGAGAAATGTTATTTTCATTGCCGATATAATGCTTATTATCTAGTAATCACCCGGTTAAATACCTCCCAATAGCCCCCAATTACTTCTGCTAGTAAAGCCGTTACGCACCTTGATCTCCCATCTCCACTAACTCATGAACAAATAGATCCTCAAATTTGTTATCCAAAATTCCGTAAAAATAAGCAATCGGCCGTTTTACTGGTTTGGTGGATTTTATCTTGCGGATCAGCTGCTTGAAGGACTGGATGGCTATATCGAGAACGGTTTCCTTTGCCTTTTCGTAATTATTTCGGTAAGCGGCGATTTGGACCATATGCCAGTATTCCTCAATCGTTTTCGCTTCCGGGAAGAAATATTTTGCCAGTTGAACAAAGAGTTGAGGGACACGGTCATTGACAAAAGTGTGGTCTAATTCTACAGGCGCTTCTTCCTGACGTTTTATAATCTCTTGATTTTTAGTTTTTAAAAGATTACTGGTTTCTTTATGGTGGTTCATTTTTTCCTCTTTGGGTGGTTCATAGGAAGGAAAACGATTAAAAACGTATAGATTGCTGGATTGTGAGCCGTTTTTTCTTTCAGTTTCATGGACGGTAATGATACCAAGTGTAATTGCTTTTTGGATCATTCTTTTAAAAGTTGAGCGGGAAATGCCATGGTCGTGGTATTCTTCATGAATCGCTTTTAATACCGTGCCAATCTTTGCGTTGCAGACACCAGGAATTTTTGCAGCAAAACGGACCAATCGCTTTAAACCTACCAATTCGCCCTTCGAAAAATCATGCTTATGTAGAGCCAGCCACATTTCTAAATGGCTATTAAATTCCTTTAGTGATGAAAATTGTGAATACGTTTCAAACCCTTCAATATTACCTGATTTTAAATTCATTTAAATGCACCACCCTTTCACCCTCTATATATAGAGGAAAGGTGGAAAAGGGCAGGGAGTATCATGGGAATCTGTGACAAGTTCGTGAACAATGTAAGTAACGATTCCTATTAAGGAAAAAATCCAGCAAGCTGAACGGAGAAATGTCATTATAACCCCCATGCAGGACAAAACCACTCCAAGGTGCTGTTCAATAAAAGGCTCTAATGGACATTTCATTCCGCCTATCAAGAGGTTTTGTCTAATAAAGTACTCCTATTGGACATTTGAGCTCGCCATCCAAGAGGTTTTGTCCAATAAAGCGCTCCTATTGGACATTTGAGCCCGCCATCCAAGAGGTTTTGTCCAATAAAGTGCTCCTATTGGACATTTGAGCCCGCCATCCAAGAGGTTTTGTCCAATAAAGTGCTCCTATTGGACATTTGAACCCGCCATCCTAGAGGTTTTGTCCAATAAACAGCTCCTATTGGACATTTCAGTCCGGCAGCCAAGAGGTTTTGTCTAATAAAGTACTCCTATTGGTCATTTGAGCTCGCAATCCAAGAGATTTTGTCCAATAAAGTGCTCCTATTGGACATTTGAGCCCTCCATCCTAGAGGCTTTGTCTAATAAAGTGCTCCTATTGGACATTTGAGCCCGCCCTCCTAGAGGTTTAGTCCAATAAAGTGCTTCTATTGGACATTTGAGCCTGCCATCCTAAAGATTTTGTCCAATAAAGTGCTTCTATTGGACATCTGAGCCTGCCATCCTAAAAATTTTGTCCAATAAACAGCTCCCGGTGTACAATTCAGGCACAGTGGAAACGATAAATTGTTTAGGACGGTCTTCATCTACATCTCGAGACCGATAGAAAAATCAAGCTCCAGTGCAATTATAAAGCATGCAGAAAAAAGGTAAGATGAAATTAAGATATCCCAAGGAGGAAAACGTAATGAAAAAATTTGGTTTACTTTTAGCAGGAGGCCTGGCAGCCATCATTTTACTAGCGACAATCGGACCGATGATCGCGTTACTTATGAGTCTTGTGCTTCTCTATTTTATCTATAAACAATATGTGAAAACGGAATCAACTGGCTGGAAAATTGGGTTCATTCTCATCGGTTTAAGTGTCCTGGGAGCTTGTATCCACCAAATCCCTTCCCTTATCGGTGTTGCTGCAGCTTATGTCCTTTATGTTGTTTATAAAAAATGGACCAAAGAAAAAACTATTAACAACATTAAATCCACCACTCTTTCTTAGAGGGTGGATTTCTCGTGGTTGTCGCAACCTTATTAATGGTTAAAACAAAGAACAGCAAGGAGCTTGATAAAAATAATGCTCTTTAAAATCGGGTTTCCCGAAATTGGTAAATCAATGTAAATTAACATAGTCAATCAACTCAGATATAGATAAAATATTGATAAAACGTATTCTAATGAGGTAGTGCTATGAAAGTCTTTGTGACGATGAAGAGTTTGGCGAAGAGGAAAAACTATTTAACCAGTAAAGAAATCAATTTATTAGGAAATCCGGAGACCCTTAGAGAACTGTTGACAGAATTAGTGACCATAGAAGTTCAACGCATAAATGCCAATGAACCTGGCGAACCTATCGTTGGTTTTCTGACGAATGAGGAAGTGGAATTGCAGGCAGTGAATGGAAAGGTAGGTTTCTCTGCTGTATATGATGAGAGAAAGGTTAACCTGCAAATTGCTATTCAAACGTGTATCCAGGCATTTGAAGACGGATTATTCAAAGTCTTTCACGTCCAAAAAGAACTGTTGGATTTAGATGAAACACTACATTTACAAAACGGTGATCAGCTCACCTTTATTAAGCTGACCATGTTAGCAGGGCGCATGTGGTAGGGGGAGAAATGATGGAGCCAATCGATAAACAAGTCTATTTTGAAAAATTGGATAAATTGATAGAAGAGAATTTTTCTGGAAACGAACAACAAGTGGCTCGAATTATATTAAAAGTGGCAAATAGTCATTACTATGAAAAGCAGATTTACATGGATAATATAAAAAAATCATTTCTTGCCCAAAGCAGCTGGCGTGATACTGATTTTTTTGAACCTTTTATCGCGATGGTCCGTGTCCTGTTGGGAAGGGAGTATGAAGTATTTTTTCAATATTTTGTCAATCATAAATATGAGCATTCCTACAGTACAGGCTATATGCGCAGGCCTTTAGGACGAAGAATGTAGTTTGCCATTTTGATGGTATCATTGACAGCTTTTCTAATCTTCTGGAGTTGGATATGGAGAATTTTTCTCTCATGCATTATCTCACCAAGGCTCAGGAATCGTCGGAGTACAATCCGATTATTGCAGATTTGATTGCTTATGAGCTTGATCGAAACAACGAAAAGGTTTATGAAGCGCTTCGTGAGATTATTTTCGGAGAAAACAATACCGCGCTGCTTACATCGAGTATGATTAAAGGTATTTTTAAGAGCCATATCAAACCAGCTCATCAAATGCTTGGTGATTTGCTCCTGGCGGCAAGGCTTCAAGAAGGTTTACGGCAAAGTATTGTTGAGAGTATGGATGAGGGGACAACCGAGGCAGCTATTTATATGTTGAAAATTATTTTGGATCATGACATGATTCGCTACAGTTCTGTGCTAAGGGCACTTGCTGTATGGACTGGCCTCGATCTTGAAGCAAACAATAAAAGGGTGGCCAAACAGCTCATCGAGTTTGTATATGAAAGCCTGACCAATCCACAGTCCCGTGAACAAGGCCTGACCAGCGGCAATTTTAACATTCTCTACACCAGTCTGTGGGCAACGGCGTTTTACGAGGAAGAAGCTGTTAGTAAACCGATAGCATTCATAATGGAAAATGGAGCTGACCATCAAAAGGTCGCAGCTCAGTTCTTCTTGACTCAAAGCCAAAATAGTTCAATTAAATTCGAATTATCACATCCTTATTTAAACCAGGCCAATCCAGAGCTGAATTTTTATCTGCTCCAAAACTATGGGTATGAGTATCAGATGATATGGACGCCACGCGGGGAAAAAGAATATCTCCTCGCAATAGATAGAATCACTTTACTGGAGGATAAGCAGGAACGCACAAAGCATTTTGAGCTATTTAAGAAAATGTTTTTACAAATGCCTAAAAAGGAGATTACTGTTGAATCCATGGTATTCCAGGGCCATACGATCACATTGTCAACCGATGAAATTGCCCGAAAGATGCTGTACCTTCAGCTGTACGATCATGACCAATATTGGTTAAACCAGCTGATTGAATGGAGTGAACGAGTAAGTTCTGATATAAGAAACACCCTCCTCATCAATTTTATCAAGGACTTTACTGACAAAACACAACGGGAGTTCCTTATGACGTGCCTATCAGACAGGAGTATGACCGTTAGGGAAACGGCTGTTGCACGTTTAAAATCGATTGAGCTTTTTCCTGAAGAAATGGAAAAAATAGAATCATTGCTCCGCTTGAAAACGGGCTCGTTAAGACAGAATGTGATTCAAATTTTATTGGCGCTCCCGGCTGAAAAAATAGGTGTCACGATTGAACGTCTTTTGCACAGCAGCAATGATCTTCAAAGATTGGCGGCTTTGGATATATTAACGGAAATCAAAGACCAGTCGGACAAGGTGAATTTGTTTAACCGTTTTAAAATGGAACTTGCAGACATGGAAAAAGCCTCGCCTAAAGAGAGAATCCTAATCGAAAAGCTTCTGCAGGAGGAAAATTATTCACTGGAAAACGGCTTTGGATTATTTGACCCACACCGTTTGACAGAATTTAAGCTCGAGCTTCCCTCGATTGTATTAAAGGACTTTTTAACACTCCCAACAGAAACTGTCAAACAGCATTTGCAGGGTTTGGCGGATGTTGTTCATGAGTATCGCTTTTTCGAGTATGAAGTGGAGTGGTATGGGGGCTCTAAGGAAACCGTTCATGTAGGAGAAAAGTTACAATGGGTTACCCAAGGCAATGAAACGAAGGAGCCAGCAAATGAATTGAATCGCTATCCTTTATCAGAGGTTTGGAAAGAGTATTTTAATAGGTTGAACCTCTCTGGGGCGGACCTTATCCAAATCGCGTTTTATCTCGATTCTGATCAGCTTTTCAGGTACTATTTTGGCAGGATGGAAGCTTGGGAGCTTAGAGACTACGATCAAGTGAAGGGCTGGCGAAAAGCCTTTTTAGAAGACATATTTCCACTGGATAAAATAAAAGAAATGAATCTATTTTTTAGTAAGATGAATTATCGTTTTCAAGTAAGGGACCTATTCCAAGCATTTTTCTATAGCCAGGATTTTCACGGAATTTTTGATAACGTAACGGGAATCTTACAATATATGATTCAATCTATCCCACAGGAAAAAAGAGAAACTGAGTATAAACTTCTTCATTTCCTCGCTGATCCATGGTTGGGATGGGCAGAGTTTCTTTCTAAAGATAACGAGGCGTTCGACACATATTTTAAATTGAAATATCAATTAACATACATGTCGAAGTTTCATCATTTCGACTTGAAATTGAAGGAATTGGTACGGGCCTTTGAAAGGGGATTGATTGACGAGGAAGTCTTGTTCCGGGAGTTAATGGTTAGGGATCATACGAGCCCGAATTATATCTCTGAATTAACCGACCCCAAAAGTGAGATTGTGAAACAGTATCCTTTTATGCAGCCAATTAAGGATCGACTAGTTAAAAGAATTTTAGAATTGGAATTAAACAGAGGAGACCTCCCTACACAAGTATCCTCTCTTGCAGCTAGAATTGAACGATTTGAAGGAATCGAGTATTTCGTCAATATTCTATTAGCATTGGAAAAAGAGACCTTCGCGCGCGGCTACTTATATTTATATGGAGATGGACTTCCTAAAAAAGACGTGCTGAGCCATTTACTGAAAGTCAGCTATCCTAATGGGAAAGATAATGCAGAATCCTTGAAACAGTTAATAATTGGAAATAATATCTCGGAAAAAAGATTGCTGGAAGCCGCGATGTATGCACCGCAATGGGTTGAAATTGTCGAGGCGTATCTACACTGGGAAGGAATGCAAAGCCCGGCATGGTATTTTCATGCCCATATGAATGAATACTTCTCTGCAGAAAAAGAAACAATCGTCGCCCGATACTCCCCCATAGCACCTCAGGATTTTCAGGATGGAGCCTTTGATATCCATTGGTTTAAGGAATCCTATGAACAGATGGGTATGAAGCGATTCCAGATGTTATACGAATGCGCAAAGTATATCTCCGGTGGAGGAAATCATCGCCGTTCACAGCTTTTTGCAGATGCGGTATTAGGGAAATTGCAGCTGGAGGAAACAAGATTATTAGTCGAGGAAAAAAGAAATAAAGACAAGCTTTTATCCTATAGCCTCATTCCTGTAGAAAGTGAAAGAGATGTTTACGAGCGGTATGAATTTTTACAGAAATTTTTAAAAGAAAGTAAACAATTTGGCTCGCAGCGCCAGGCAAGCGAAGCAAAAACAGTCGGCATTGCCATAGAAAATCTTGCAAGGAATGCGGGTTATCAGGATGTAATCAGGCTAAAATGGGATATGGAAGCAAAGAAAATGGAAGAAATTAAGCCATATCTTGAATCGAAAGTAATCGAGGATATTACAGTACATTTGACGTTTGATGAGAATGGCAGTGCCGATATTTTGGCCATGAAGGATGGAAAGCCATTAAAGTCCATCCCTTCGAAATACAATAAACACGAATATATTGTCATCTTAAAAGCAATAAAAGCTGATTTAAGAGAGCAGTATAAACGGGCGAAAGCAGAGCTCGAACGGTCAATGGTGCAGGAAAATGCTTTCCGTTTAAAAGAAGTCCTGAATATGATGAATAATCCGGTCCTTGCTCCGCTCATTTCGAGTCTGGTATTAAAAGCGGGTAATCGGTTTGGATATTTTGAGGACGGACGCCTGAAAGGTGTAAACGAGGAAGAGTTTTATACCATTGATTCTGATGATAGCATTCTAATTGCCCATCCCGTTCATTTATACGAAAGCGGACAGTGGAGTGACTTCCAGCGGGATTTATTTATGAGGAAAGTGAAGCAGCCATTTAAACAGGTATTTCGTGAGTTATATTTAGCGAATCAGGATGAATTAACGTCAGCTGTCGGAACCCGAAGATTTGCAGGGCACCAGGTGCAGCCGAAGAAAACGGCGTCATTGTTAAAGAGTCGGATGTGGACGGTAAGCTATGAAGAGGCCTGCAAAAGGTTTATTACAAGGAAAATATTGTGGTGAAGCTTTATGCAATTGCAGACTGGTTTTCACCTTCAGAGGTAGAGGTTCCTACATTAGAAACGGTGGAATTCTTCAACCGTCATACTTACAAACATATAAAGATTGAAGAGATTCCAAAGCATATCTTCTCCGAAACGATGAGAGATATTGATTTGGTCGTTAGCATCGCACATGTAGGCGGAGTCGACCCAGAAGCAAGCTTAACAACAATTGAAATGAGAAAAGCAATTGTCGCGGAATCCTTGCGATTAATGCAGCTTGATAATGTCAGTCTGGAAGGGAATTTTGCTCTAATAAAGGGGAGTCTTGGAGAATACAGTGTCCACCTTGGAAGTGGGAATGTGTACAAACAGGCAACAGGGGCACTCTATATTATTCCTGTGCATTCCCAGCAACGTCGCCAATCTTCCTGCCGTTTATGGACGAAGACCCAAAAACAGCTGAAATCGTTTCGAAGATTTTTATGCTTTCAGATGATAAAAAAATAAAAGATCCATATATTTTGGATCAAATCGCTGGTAACAGGTAAAGAAATTGAAATAGCAAGATATAGAAAGTAGATACTTGAGGTTCTTTGATATAAGCAAATGTGAAAAAGCCTTACGTAAACATTCAATAATGTTCGCAAGGCTTTTACTTTTTTTGATTTTATCAATATTATCAATGTTCAGCAAGGAGATTAGGATTTCCTGATCCCCATTTAGCAGTCATTGTGATCCCTGAGATTTCCCACACATCATTCACTTTTAGTAGAGAAAAATGATATTCCCCTCCTAAGGTCCATTTATCATCTCCAAATTTATAGGGATGTTCATGAAATGCTTGAAAATATGCTTTACAAGTTGCAGTGGATTCATCCTGTAACTCAATTATATGATTTGTAATGACATGCTGTGTCATTTTATATTTAGATAATGCTGGCTCCCAATGTTTTACTAAAGTTTCAGCGTCAAGCTTGGCTGGCTCTCCACCTGCTAAGGAGGTGTAATCAATGTTTATTTGATTGGTAAAAAGTTTTCGTAAATTTTCCCATTCATGATGATCTGCATAGTAGGAAAATTTAGAAATAGTCTCCATGACAGAAAATTTATTTAGGATTATTTGCATTGATGTATTTTCCATATAATTACTTCATCTCCTGTTTAAAAAATATTTATTCCAACACTCTCTGCTTAGTTTCTATATTAAGCTAGGTACTATCTTCACCCTTTAAAAGTGAATTCGTCATATTGAACGTTGTTTGTATATACAAATATAAATTACATCAATCGAATTTTTTTGTCAAACGGCCTTTAAAAATATTTCCACAATATTTTGCCCATCTTTACCACTAATAATAAAGTGGATTTTTGATAAACGAGAAAAAATAGTTAGGGATAATAATTGATTTTTCAAATTTGTTATCGTATCATAGTTGTATGTACAAACAACAAAAGTATTAATGATTAGCAATCATAAAATAATACAAAAGGAACTATCATTAAGGAGAGGTCATTAGAAAGTATTGAACATGAAATGTAATCGATTTTCTAAAGAAAGTAAAATTACTTTATTAGAATGGTGGTGTCTAAAATAAGTGCTTTACCGTTTGAAAAGTTGATGTATTTGTATATGGGCACTTCAGATTTTGAAGCTGATTTTCACTACTATAAATCTGTACTTGGAGGCAAATTGCATTGGGCATTCGACCGATTTGGAGCAAAGGTAGCTGCGTTTGAAATGGGGGAAGCACGCTAATATTAATCGCAGATCACTTAACTCCACCGACATGCATGCCAATTTATGAAGTAAAGGACTTAAATGCAAAGGTAATGGAATTAAGAAATAGAGGCTGGAAGGAAGAAAAAGGACCTATGGGCATCCCAAACGGACCTTGTTACATATTTAAGGATACAAGCGGGAATTCCTTCGGTATTTTCGAGAATATCAGACCTACTGTTGCTGAGGATTCTTACCGGGATAAGAATAATGAATCTAGGATTATTGATTAACCCTTCTATTTATAAATAAAAATTTTTTGAAGAATTGATTGTATGCACAAGCAAGTCAAAAGTGAAGGGCACTTATTGTAAGAAAAATTGTTTTCATAATTGACGGAAACAAAGGTATTGGATTTGAAAGAAGAAAAAAACGAATAAGAAAGGAGATATGTTTGTGGGAAGTTTAGAAGGGAAGGTATGTTTGGTCACTGGAGCCAGCCAAGGGATTGGGAATGCAACGGCCATTGCTTTAGCAAAAATGGGGGCAACGGTAGTGATGGTCTCTTTTGATCAAGTACGTGGAGAAAAAGCACTAAAAGAAATTAAATCAATATCCGGAAATGAAAACGTTGATTTATTGCTAGCAGATTTATCTTCTCAACAATCTATTCGTCAATTGGCTGATCGATTTAAACAAAAATATACTCGTTTAGATGTTCTTGTAAATAACGCTGGTGTCATGAAGTGGAAGCAGGAATTCACCTCAGATGGAATTGAAAGCACTTTTGCTATTAATCATCTGGCTTCTTTTCTGTTGACCAATTTACTCCTTGATCTAATAAAGGCAAGTGCTCCAGCACGGATAATAAACGTTAGTTCGAGTGCCCAGGGAATGGGGAAAGTAGAATTCGATGATTTAGATGGGCGTAAGAAATATAGCGGCATTAAAGCTTACAATCAGTCAAAACTGGCCAATGTATTATTTACTTATGAACTGGATCGAATCTTAAAAGATACTGGGGTGACCGTGAATTGTTTACATCCCGGAGTGGTAAGGACCAATTTTGGAAATAATGATTCTTTATTCTTCAAAATTTTCGGGACTTTAATGAAACCGTTTATGCTGACTCCTGATAAAGGGGCAGAAACTTCAATTTTTTTAGCTTCATCTTCACAAATAGAGGGTATAAGCGGAAAATATTTCGTAAAAAAGAAAACGGAAAAATCATCGGCAATTTCGTACGACGAGATGACGGCAAAGAAGCTCTGGGAAGTAAGTGCAAAAATGACCAATCTGGCTTAAGAGAAATGATTCTAGAAGTTGTAAAAAAATGATTGATTATGAGGAGGAGGAAATATGCGATATAAATTACTTGGAAACAGCGGATTAAGAGTTTCAGAACTGGCATTAGGAACAATGACATTTGGTGAAGATTGGGCCTTTACGGTGCATCCAAAGAAGAAAGCAGAAAAGTATTCGAAGCCTATGTTGAGGCTGGCGGGAATTTTATTGATACAGCCAATATTTATTTGAATGGAACAAGTGAGAAATTTGTAGGTGAATTTATAGCGCCCCGTCGTGAAGAAATGGTCCTTGCTACAAAATACTCTTTAAATTTTTTAAATCCTAAAGACCCTAATGCCGGTGGAGCGCAGCGGAAGAATCTTGTCCAATCCGTGGAAGCGAGCTTGAAACGCCTGAATACAGACTATATTGATGTTCTATGGCTACATTTTTGGGATATTATGACTCCGGTTGAGGAAGTCATGCGGGCAATGGATGACCTTGTTCGTTCCGGCAAAGTTTTATATGTTGGGATTTCTGATGCACCTGCATGGGTCGTGTCAGAAGCAAATGCCATTGCAAAGCTTCGTGGCTGGTCGCCGTTTATTGGTTTGCAGATACAATACAGCTTAATTGAACGGACGGTTGAAAGAGAATTACTTCCAATGGCTAAGCAATCTGATATTGGAGTTACGGTTTGGTCTCCTTTAGGGCAGGGACTTCTTTCTGGAAAATACACAAAAAATAGCAATGATCAAAAGCGATTGCATATTCCAAATCCTATGCACAATCAATTCCTTAATGAAAGAAACCTTCAAATTGCAAAAGAAGTCGACAAGATTGCAGAGGAGATTGGACGAAGCTCTGCACAGGTTGCCCTGAATTGGGTTAGACAACAGCAGGACCGCGGAGTGATTATTCCAATTATCGGGGCTAGAACAGAGGCTCAATTAAAGGATAATCTGGGCTGCTTGGAATTTGAACTTAATCAGGATCATTTACAAAGGCTAAATGACATCAGTAAGATTCAATTAGGATTTCCACATGATTTCCTGGCTGCAGGACAACAACAAATGTATGCAAATATCGATAATCACAGAAAATAAAATTTGGGATAAATTTGAAATGAAGGAGAACGAATAAAATGAACTCAACTATTTTAGTAATTGGTGCAACAGGGAATATCGGTAAGGAATTAACTAAGCTTTTAGCAAAAAAAGGTGAAAAGGTTCGTGTGACCGTCCGTCCAACAAGTCATACAGAGGAATTAAAAGCACTTGGAGTCGAGATGATTCAGGCTGATCTTCATGCTCCATCTTCACTTAAAGAAGCCATGAACGGAATCGAGAAAGTATTTTTTGCAACCCCATTTGTTCCGAATATGGTAGAGATATCTCGAAATATTATTCAGGCTGCAAAAGAAGCAGGTGTTAAGCATCTTGTGAAAATTTCAGGTGCAGGTGCTGAACTGGAAGCCATCACAATGGCCAAATGGCACCGGACTATTGAAAAAGAAATCGAACAATCAGGGATTGCTTATACCTTCTTACGTCCAAATTCATTTATGCAAAACATCGTCAACTTTAGCGCCCATACAATCAAGGATCACGGTGCATTCTACGCACCAATTGGTGATGGGAAAATTGCTTTGGTTGATGCACGTAATGTTGCAAAAGTGGCGTATTACGTCTTAACCGAAGAAGGACATGAGAATAAAGCGTATTATTTATCAGGACCCGAAGCTATTTCTTATCCCGAGATTGCAGATATTCTCTCTTCTGTGACAGGTAGTTCCATTAAATATGTAGATGTTCCAGCTGAAGGTGCTCGTCAATCGATGTTAGATGCAGGAATGCCTGTTGAAACAGTCGATGCATTGTTAGAGCTATATCATATTAACAAATTAGGATATACAGCAGAGGTTTCCAATACAGTAGAAGAAATCACAGGACAAAAAGCAACTTCTTTTGAAACGTTCGCCAAAGATTATAAAGAGGTCTTTAAAGGATGAACGTCTTAATCGTTTATGCTCATCCGGAGCCGAAGTCGTTCAATGGTGCGTTAAAAGAATTAGCAATAAAAACATTGGAAGAACAAGGTCACTTGGTAAGGGTTTCTGATTTATATGCGATGAATTTTAATCCAGTGGCAAACAAACAGGATTTCATTGAGCTTGAGGATCACGATTTTTTCAAATACCAAAGGGAACAAATGACAGCAGTCAAAAAAGGTACGTTTACTGAAGATATTAAAGATGAGATAGAAAAAGTAAAGTGGCCGATTTTGTTCTTTTCCAATTTCCATTGTGGTGGCTGTCCGTTCCGGCTATTTTAAAAGGCTGGGTAGACCGTGTATTTGCGATGGGGTGGCTGTATGGTCCTGGCGTAGGGTTTTATGACCAAGGCGGATTAAAAGGAAAGAAAACCATGCTATCTGTTACAACTGGCGGACCTGAGATCATGTTTTCCAAGCATGGAATTAGTGGTGACATGATGGAGCAAGTGTTACACCATATTCATCGTGGAATATTGAGCTTTTCAGGAATGGACGTATTGCCACCTTTTGTCGCTTATGGAGCTGCTCATCATGAAGAAAATCGTAAGAAATACTTAGCATCATTTAATGAGCGGTTACTTACACTGGAAACGACTCCATCCATTCCATATCATCCTAATTCGCATTATGATTCAACGATGCAATTAAAATCAGAGTACAGAAAGTAAAAGAATAACTTCACAAAGATAAGATAATAAAAAACCGATGCTCTGCGAAACTATTTGTGGGCATCGGTTTTCTTTTGTTTCAAATCAAATTATCTATTTGCTGCTAAGAATTTTTTGACTTTACCAACTAGTGGCTGTTACTACAATAGGTAGAATTTCCAGAGGTTTATTTTTGAGGCGTAAGTACACTATAATGTAAGCCTTTAAGCTGCGTTGCACGTGTAACTGCCTCATTTACATCCTGTAAAACAAATTCATCAGTTTTTACCGCTTCAAATGATAACGTATTTGCTCTTATCATGTTTACAATTTCTTTTGGTGCTGTTACAGGATACATGAAAGATCCCGTTACGGTTATTTCGCGAATTAACATATCATAGTAAGAAATTGGGATATCGGTAAATACGCCACCGACAAACACAGCAGTTCCTTTCGGACGAAGTGTTGAAATAGCGGCTGCTGTCAAATGAGGTGTAAGCACTGTTCCAAGTGCATCCAATACAAGATCTACGCCATTTGCTTTTGATAAAAGTAACTTACTGTACTCCTCTTCAGATCCTTCTAAAACAATTGGAAATACACGATTAACATCTAATGCTTGCAGGTTTTTCAATACATCTGCATTGCGTCCTACTGCGTATACAGTTGCTGCTCCCATTGCCAAAGCGACTAATACAGCTGCAGCTCCCATGTTTCCAGTAGCCCCATTAATGAGTACTGATTGTCCAGGCTGCAAGGTACCTTTTTGGAAACCACTGTATGCAATAGACATATAGTTAATTGCAGCCAATTTAGAATCATCAATGTGATCTAATCCGGAAATAGGTGTTACATTTTCAACTGGATATACCGCTTGTTCAGCAAATGACCCTTGCTTCCATGTTTCTAACAAGCTACCGGAATTAGGTGTTAATCCGAACCATCCTTTTAAAATTGCATCCTGCACCCCAGTTTGTTCCTTCGATGTGATGTATGGATTACAAAATACTTTTTGTCCTATTTCAATACCGGATACATCATTTGCGACCTCTTCTACAATTCCAATCGCGCTTGGTCCCGGTATATATGGAGTCGGAAGCGGGACGGGAATTTGACCTCCAAATAGATATTGTGAAAATGATAAAATATGAGAAGCTGTTACTTTTACTCGTACACTCCCTGGTAAAAGAGTTGGTGCCGGCATGTCTGTTATTTGTAAGAATTGTCCTTTTTCTTGTAAGACGGCTGCTTTCATTATTAAAAACCTCCCCAAAATTTTCCTAAAAACTAACCAATCTTTTGGTTACATTCACATCTTATCAATGATTTAAAAGCACAATAAGGAGAGAGTTTATAATAGTACAAATTGTAATAGGTAGAGAATTTGAAATTCATATTATAATAAAGGCATATTGTGCAGGGAGGTATTTTATATGGAAGGACGCGATCGAAGAAAAGAGCTCGGTGTATTTTTGCGCTCACGCCGTGAACGGCTCTCCCCTGAGCAGTTTGGATTGGAAAACCATACATCTAGACGAACAAAAGGGTTGCGTCGTGAGGAAGTGGCACTACTTTCTGGGGTATCTTTAACCTGGTATACATGGTTAGAACAAGGCAGGGATATTCGTGTTTCATCACAAGTACTGGAAAGTCTTTCTCGTACTCTACGGTTATCAAAAGAGGAGACAAGTTATCTTTATGAGCTTTCTGAACAAAGATCTCTTGTTTCATCAGCACATTATCCTGACAAAGTTATTCCTTCTCTTCACCATATATTAAACAGCTTAGAAGATTGCCCTTCTTATATTATGGATGAACGTTGGAATACAGTCGCCTGGAACAAAGCTGCTTGCTCAATTTTCGGAGATTTTGAAAAAATGGATGAATTAGAGCGTAACAATTTATGGAGGATGTTCACAAACCAATCATACAGACAAATTTTTAAGAATTGGGAAGAACTAGCACAACGTCTCTTAGCCCAGTTTCGTGTATTCTATGGACGACATTTAGACGACCATTGGTACCGATATTTAGTAAAAAAACTAAACGAAGAAAGTCTTGAATTTCAAACATGGTGGCCTGACTATAACATAGCGGGAACGCAAAGCGGAATTAAGAATGTAATACACCCAAAGGTTGGGTCGTTTTCATTGCAGCACAACAGTTTGTTGACTGCAGAGAATTCAGATATAACACTTACAATTTATACCCCAATAACCTCTGAAGACCGTGAAAAAATGTTGAAACTTATTGAATGGTATCAACAGAAAAGCTAGAGAAACGTGGAAATATTTATTTGGTTCTAATATGCTTTTGAGAATTCTCATATTGATTTGTTGGGGTGAACCGTATCATAAAAGGTGCGGTTTTTATATTTATTGCCTTTAACCATATCATGCTCTTCTAGATTTTTTAGTTGAAAATTGAATGCAAGTCTCATTCGGACAAGGCAAGGTAAAAAAAGCGAAATCCAGTCTGAATGCAAGTTTCATTCGGACAGGGCAAGGCAAAAAAAACGAAAGCCAGTCTGAATGCAAGTCTCATTCGGACAGGGCAAGGTAAAAAAAGCGAAATCCAGTCTGAATGCAAGTCTCATTCGGACAGGGCAAAGCCAAAAAAGCGAAATCCAGTCTGAATGCAAGTCTCATTCGGACAAGGCAAGGTAAAAAAAGCGAAAGCTAGTCTGAATGCAGGTCTCATTCGGACAGGGCAAGACCAAAAAAGCGAAAGCTAGTCTGAATGCAGGTCTCATTCGGACAAGGCAAGGCCAAAAAAGCGAAAGCTAGTCTGAATGCAGGTCTCATTCGGACAGTGCAAGGCCAAAAAAGCGAAATCCAGTCTGAATGCAAGTCACATTCGGACAAGGCAAGGTAAAAAAAGCGAAATCCAGTCTGAATGCAAGTCTCATTCGGACAAGGCAAGGTAAAAAAAGCAAAAGCCAGTCTGAATGCAGGTCTCATTCGGACAGGGCAAGGCCAAAAAAGCGAAAGCTAGTCTGAATGCAGGTCTCATTCGGACAGGGCAAGGCCAAAAAAGCGAATGCCAGTCTGAATGCAAGTCTCATTCGGACAGGGCAAGGCCAAAAAAGCGAATGCCAGTCTGAATGCAAGTCACATTCTTACAGGGTAAAATCCATGCCTCCCACATGACCAACAGGTAACGATAAATAAGAAGAGAGAACTTGTAGAAAGTCATTATCCTGGCTTTTTTAAGCCATTTTCTCATCAGCCAATGCATATCGATTTGGCTTAGAATCTGAGTGAGATTCCGAGAAATTCATATTCGACAAATGAATAGAGTTGCAAGGTATCCGGTGTTTTTTAATTGGCAAAATTAACTACTAGCAAAAGTTCTTACAAGAATATTTATTAGGAAAGGTTGAGTAATATGAACTTACAACTTGAAGATAAATTAGTAGTAGTCACAGGTTCAACATCTGGAATCGGAAAAGGAATTGTGAAGTCTTTTTTACAGGAAGGAGCGAAGGTTATAGTTAACGGCAGAAACAAAAGCCGGGTGGAGGAAACAGTTATTGATCTATCTAATTTAGGAAATGTTTATGGGATTGCTGCTGATTTGTCAGATGCACCACAGGCTCAAGAATTTATTGAAAAAATAAAAGAGTACGGAGAAGTCGATGTGCTTGTAAACAATATGGGCATATTTGAAGTTAAGGAATTTGAAAATATTACTGATGAAGAATGGATGAACTATTTTAACGTAAATGTGCTTAGTGCAGTTAGATTATCCCGTTCATTTCTCCCGGAGATGCTTAAAAGAAATACAGGTCGAATTATAAATATTGCTAGTGAAGCAGGGTTAAAGCCATTGCCACAAATGATTCCTTATTCAGTTTCAAAAACGGCCTAATTAGCTTGTCTAGGGGGATGGCAGAACTTACAAAGGGAACAAATGTAACGGTTAACAGTGTGTTGGCAGGGCCACATGGACAGAGGGGGTCGAAAGTTACATGATAGGAGCGGCGAAAGCAGAAAACGAGGATCTTGAGCTCTTTTCAGAAAATTACTTCAAAAATAATGAACCGAGTTCTTTAATTCAACGATTTACTACAGTGGAAGAAGTAGCTGACACGGTTGTATTCATAGCTTCAAAGAAAGCTTCAGCAATCAATGGTACTGCCCAAAGAGTAGAAGGAGGTATTATACGGTCGCTATAAATGTGCATAATTTTCAACCTGATTTATCAAGGTAAAACTTTGTCTTAAATAATAGTAGAAAGAAGCTTTCACTTGCATGAAAGCTTCTTTTTGTTCATCGACTAAATTTCCTTTTCAGTTAGGCGATTTTTAGAATAAGCCATCGAGAAAAGGAAAATGTTAAAGGCAATCACAAAGCCTAAAATAAAAAATGTATTGCCAAATGAGTTTGTCCAGTCTAACAAGCGACCGGCAAAGGCTGGCGAAAAGACATGCCTAAAAAAGTTATCAAAGTATATAATCCCATACCAATACCGGTTTTATTTGCCTGCAAAGTCATCGCAACAGAATTTGCTAGCAATACTTGGATACTGGAATAGCACATAAATAATACCATAAAGAAAATCATGACTAATATGGGTGAAAGGGAATAATAAAAACCTAAAAATAGAAGAACAATAGTCATAATACTGTTGAAAATCAATAACATTGAATTATTATTCCATTTTCGACTCCACTTTGCTGAGAACGGGCTGAAAATTGCGCCAGTCATTGAACCTGCGAATAAGATAACTCCGATAAGCAAAGGATTCAAATGAAAAGTGGATTTTAACATAATAGGTAGAGTAAGGAATACGGCTAGCTGTACAAAGAATGTAATAAAGCCTGTTAGTAAAAATAAGGTGTAGGAACGATTTTCAAACAGCTCAATTTGAATAAACGGATTTTTTTTCTTTTTAAAATAGCTATTAAAAATAATAAAAGTCAAGATACTGATACACAAAAAATAGGGAGACAAATTGACAGATAGTAATAATGAGATAACAAACGCTGCCATCAAAATGGCTCCAATGGTGTCAAATTCTCCCTTACGGTTCATTTCTGTAGGAATGTAACGAATAATAAATGGAAATGTCAGCAAAGAAATAGTCATAATTAAGAAAAGATAGTTCCAACCAAAAACCTGAGTTAGAAATCCTCCTGCCAGAGGACCGATTCCTGCTCCTAAAGCAATAGAGGAGGTTAACATTCCCATCATGCGAGCTCGCTTGCTTTGTTCAAAGTAACGTGAAACGGTAATCATAGACAAGGAAATAAGAGAAGATCCTCCTGCCGCTTGAATGATTCTATTGATAATAACTAGTGAATAGCTTTGCGAGAAGAATCCTAGAAATGATCCGATTGCAAAAAGAGATAAACCAATCATGAATAAAGGTTTAAGCGGGTATATATCCGCTAATTTCCCATAAGTAATGGATCCAATCGCTGTGATCATGGCATATCCTACTACAATCCAGCTTACCTGAGGAGTGGATAGAGAAAACCTTTCTGAGATAGTTGGCAGTGCTACATTAAAGATTGTTGCGTTCATAACAACCAATAATACAATGGTACACAATACATATATAAGTTTAGATGAAATCTCTTGTTGTCGATTTATCAATAATCTCCCTCTATTCTCTGTAATTTTGAGTACAAAAATGATACGAATTTTATCCAATATGTGTCTAACAAAAGAAGAAGGTTTAAGCTTAGGGTTGCGAGCATTAAACCTTCTTATGTTATCTTTTATTTGATTTGTTGTTTGTACATACAAATGATAATGAAAGTTCTTCAGCATGTCAACTATTATTTTTTTAGGATATGTCGATTTATTTTTCCGTTCATACTAAAAGATAATATCGAACAGAAGCATGCAAATGAATTAGAAATCGATAGCATAACAATCAACTGACAAAAAATAAAATCTGTCACTTGATTATTGTTTATTTTGCTGATATCATGAAACTCATCTTGATATGGAGGTATAATCTTATGTTATATAGAAAACTTGGTCAAAACGGTCAATCAGTATCCGCAGTAGGACTTGGATGCATGGGAATGTCCGATCTTTACGGTGCAGCGGACAGAAATGAAAGCATTGCTACGATTCATGCAGCACTTGAAGCAGGAATTACATTATTAGATACCGGAGATTTTTATGGTGTCGGCCACAACGAACTTCTTTTAAATGAAGCCCTAAAAGGTTCAAAACGCGATAATGCATTTATTGCTGTTAAATTCGGTGCCATGAGATCTCCAGACGGTGGATGGGTTGGTGTCGATGGACGACCGCAAGCGGTGAAAAACTTCTTATCCTACACTTTACAGAGATTAGGTGTTGATTACATCGACCTTTATCAGCCAGCTCGTGTAGACCCAAATGTACCAATTGAAGAAACTGTAGGGGCAATTGCCGACATGGTGAAGGCGGGTTATGTGAAGAATATTGGACTTTCAGAGGCGAATGCAGATACCATCCGACGTGCTCATGCCGTTCATCCGATTAGCTGGCTGCAAATTGAATATTCACTTTTTAGCCGTGGTATTGAAAAAGAAATCTTACCGACTTTACGTGAACTTGGAATTAGCCTATCGGCATACGGTGTACTTTCTCGTGGATTATTAAGTGGAAAGTGGTCGAAGGATCGTCAAGGAGCACCTGATTTCCGTTCTTTCTCTCCACGTTTTATGGGCGAAAATCTGGATAAGAACTTAGCTCTTGTAGAAGCTTTACGTGAAATAGCGGTGGAAAAAGAAACAAACGTTGCACAGCTTGCCATTGCGTGGGTTCTATCTCGAGGCGAGGATGTTATCCCATTGATTGGTGCCCGCAAACGTACACAACTACAGGATGCATTGAGCGCAGTTGGTCTTCAGCTTAGCACATCTGATCTTGAAAGAATTGAAAAAGCTGTTCCTGCAGAAGCTGTTGCTGGTACACGTTATGCCGCTGAGCAAATGGGTATGCTCGGAGTAGAGTAAGCAATAATGGCTGATCATCTAACGAAAGAAACCATTTTAGATACAGCGGAGCAGGTTCTTCGCCGATTTGGACCAGAAAAAACAAGTGTAGTGGATGTTGCAAGAGCTCTAAATGTAAGTCATGGGACAATTTATCGTCATTTTCCAAGTAAAGCTGCTTTACGAGAATCTGTTGCAGAGAGATGGCTGCACAGTATCTCTGAACCATTAGAGGCAGTTTTTAAACAGGACTGTACTGCTTCAGAGCGATTACATTTATGGTTAAAGACACTGATTAATATTAAACATGCCCTTGTTCAGGAAGACCCTGAGTTATTTACAATGTATACAACACTCGTGGAAGAATCTGTAGACGCAGTAAATGCCCATATAGGTGAATTAATCGGACAAATCATCCCGATTATTGAAGCGGGAGTGGCTAATCAAGAATTTAAGTCGAGAGATGCCAAAGCCACCGCGAGCGGAGTCTTTATGGCAACTGCTCGGTTTCATCATCCTGCCCATGCGAAAGAGTGGGCATCACCCACCATTGACCAGGAATTTGAAGTTGTATGGAACTTGATTCTTTCAGGGATTGTAAAATAGAATCTGGGTACTTTACCTTTTAAGTTGTTCGAGTGGTCGGGCAGGTTCTTTTTTGCCCATACGCTGTTATCACGAAAGTAATCTAGGAAACATAAGATGGGTAACAGGAACTGGAAGGTGAGGAGGTAATTGGGATGCCTTCAGTGATTAATTTAGGGATCTTTAATGTTAATTCTCCCCAGCCCAATGCTGCCGTCATTGTTGGTGAAGCTGTTGTAAACGGGATGGATGCAAATAGAAAATATAATTTAGGCTTTGGTGGTATTTATGGCTTTAATAATCTTATCGCAGGCAATGTAAGCAACAATGCTGATAGCTTTGAAATGTTTGATGGTTTGATCTTTGATCAGGATTATAAACCAGTTATTGGCGGAAATGTATAGGGCAAATAGAAGGGAAATCCAAAAAAAATTTTCATGTATTAAAAATAAACAACAAACCCTTTTATACATGGGTTTGTTGTTTTTGTTTGGCTATCCTTTTAATTTTACGTATCTCTTGCTCCGATTTTTTCTTTTGGATTGAGTCATGCTCATAATTTGTTAATGAAGCGCTTGTATGCGACAGATTGCTTTGATCTCCATGAATGTTGCCCAATCCCTGGTTATGTTTTTTATTGTTTTTAAAGTCTTCGATAAAATTGTTTCCGATGCTAAAACAGGAAGCCCCTTCAATATTTCCTATCTTAATCGTGCCAATATGAAAGGTAGGGGATAAAATCGGAGAAACCATGAACTAATCAACCTCCCATTTTTCTCTGTTTTTTATCCATTGATTTTGCTTTACTGTAGTTTCATTTCCTGACAATATACCAACAGCTTCGTTTACGACAGATGTATAATTGAATTTTTTTAATGTATTTTTTTCGCCAATGAAAAAGCCGGATCCATTGCTCATTTTCCCAATGGATATATCCTCCAACGTTAAATTGATCATTTATACCTTACTCCTTTTCGTTTTTATTAGCCTATGCACACCCTGGGCTAATGACACAGCTTTTCATTTTTAGAGGCATTCATCACAAACCTATTTCTATAAACATAATGTGGATTAACCAACTTATATAAATGAATCATCATATCAAAAATAAAAGGCGTGAGCGGCACATGAAAAAGTTTTGGCGATTTAAATTTGCGGGGAATATAAATGTCCAAACGATGCAAAGGCAATCGGGTATCTTTATCGGAGAAAGGAACAATGCGATTGGATGGAGTGCACATGGTAAAGAAAATAGTGTGATTGGAAGCATAAGTGGCCAATCAAACATTCTTTACCAAAATGTCTCCATCTTGATTGACCCTGATTTTATTGATACGCCTATCGATGACCGGGATATCAATCTCTCTTTTGAGAATCCTGGTAATGAGAATGATACGAATCTAACTATTGATCGTGTCGATGTCAATACGATGTATAATAATAGCTCTGTATTCGTTGGGAAGAGCAATGTTACAGGAATGGATGCAAATGAAAAAGCGAATTATTCCCAAGGTGGCATATTCGGAGACCAAAATCATTTATTAAACAATATAAATATTAATAATGATGAAGATGTCATTGATGCCATAATCGACGATCAGGATATTAAAATTGCTAATATAATAAGAGAAGAATAAAGGTGATATCATCTCATTTTTCATGACAACTTTCTCGCGTTTATATAACGTTCAAACATACTTTATTTTGGGAGCATATGCATTTATGGAATATCCTTGCGAAAACGAAATCCCTTTGATGTTTTGATTATTTTTTGATGATTCTCTGGAGCTGTTTCAGACATTGCCTCCTGCTTAGCATTTTCTTTGGCCATCTTTAGCACTAGTGGTTTGGCCAAGTCTTCTGAAGTACTTATATTATTTCCTATAATTAATTTTCCGCTCAACTCATCAATTTCTATATTGTCTAACCGGAAGACAATGTTCTCTATATAATCAATTTGCACATGATCAAATTGAATATTTTGTTCTTTATTCACCTGTTGTTGCTGGTGTTGAAGTTGTTGCTGTTGTTCTAATAGTTCAGCAATCCGGTCTAATTTATTAAGAATAAGAGAGTTTATATTATTAACTTTTTCTGTCTGCTTATTTTTAAAAGAAAAAAATTTAAACATAAACTCCCTCCTTTTTCTGACAAGAGCATAACTGTAAATGACAGCCGGTATGCAAACCGCATTTCTTAAGATTTTATGCAAAGAAAATATAACTTAGTATTAGAGTAAAAGGAATTACGGTTTACCTGTGCCCTTTGTAATTGTTTTGCTTTGTTGTTAGATTAAGGCTGTTTTCGTATACTTGTTGCTATATTAGTTGATTTCCACTCCAGGATGCTCGCTTTCCGCTGGGCGGGCTGTGAGCCTCCTCGGCGCAAAGCGCCTGCGGGGTCTCACCTGTCCCGCTGCTCCCGCAGGACGTTGAATCAGCTTCCTAGAATCAACACCGCACGAAGGAAATGCGAGAGCATTTTCGAGGAGCTCGCACCTTCCGCTCCAATCATCTTCTTTTACAACGATTTGCTTTTAAAAACCTATTTGCAAAACAACAATCTTTTAGAAAACAACAATCTTTTAGAAAACAACCTAGATTAATTAAATAACCTAAATAAAGAGGATGCCTCAGGACATCCTCTTTTTTGATATGGCCTAACAGAAGAATGAAGAAAAAATACTTAGATTGTTCACCTTTTGATAAAAGAATATTGGTTTCTTTTATTTATCTATCCTGAACTTGTTTGTTTTTTTAACAAATGCCTCATCACTAAAAGAGTTAATAACATCGATAAAATTAAATAAACAATCAAAACTAAAACATCCTGTCGAAGTAAATGATAATCTGCAGTTGAAATAATGCTGCGGAATCCTTGTACAGTATAGGTCATGGGCATCAACGAGTGAATCCTTTGAAGAAAACCTGGTGTTAATTCAATCGGGAAGGTGCCTGCACTGGAAGTTAATTGTAGAACCAGTAAAATGATCGCTAAAAATCTGCCGGCATTATTAGCGGTAGTCACTAAAAATAAGATAATCGACATAAAGGTTAAACTTGTAACAAAAGCAAATAGGTAGAGATAAGCTTTATTTGCAGGGTCTAAGCCGATTACATAAATAAGTATCAAATTAGTTATTACACTATGGAATATTGAAATGGCAGACAAAAAGATAAATTTTGAGAGAAACCAAGCCATTCCGGAAGGTGCTCTTTTATTTGTCTCTCTTATAGGAAAAATAGTCGAAAGTAACAATGCCCCAACAAATAAACTAAGAGAAAGGAAGTAGGGAGCTAAGCCAGTTCCGTAGTTAGGAACACTATGTACTAATTGCTCCTTCAACCGAACAGGGTTGGACATCATTTCATAAATGGGCTGTCCTGCATGAATACTCTGTATTTGTTTCGCCCCGTTTTTTAATTGGTTTGTTAATTTCTTACTCCCCATTTTGAGCTTATCTTCTCCGCTTTTAATAGAAATTAAGCTGCTAATGACTTTGCTCCAGCCTTTATTAACGTTATTTGCACCATTGGCAAGTTGTTGTTGCGCATCAGCTAATTTCGATGCTCCTGTGGAAAGTTCCTCCAGTTTAGTGGTTATTGAATTTGTTCCTTCTATTAGCTTTTTTGAACCAGCTGTTGTTTTACTTAGGTTTTGGCTGAAATCTGTTAAACCAGAATTAAATTTATCCAACCCGCCATTAATGCTTTGTGCTTTTTGGACGAAATGTTGGAAGGTAGCATCTTTGGCCAGTTCGGGATGATTGTTTTGAAAGTCTGTAATAGTTTGTTGTAACTTCACGGATTCATTTGGAAGAGGTACAAAATCCGAGGTGAACTGATTGAAGCCGTTATTTAATCGATCAAATGTATTACCTACTGTATTAAAGCCTGAACTCACTTCTGACATGCCAGTATGTATTTGAGAAGCTCCATTTCCCAATGCCGACGGCCGAACGGCTTAATTGATTGGCTCCGCTTGAAAATTGATTCAACGGCCCTTTTTGCTGCTGCATTCCAACAATTAATTTCTGTGTTTCCATAGAAAGTTTTCCTAAGCCTGCAGATATTTTTTCTGATCCATCGCTTGCTTTTTTTAGTCCTTTTCCTACAGAAAGAAGCTCATCAAAAACAACTTCAGAATAATTTTTGCTTATACTTTGAGATAGCTTTGTCCTGATTTTATCTACTGCGGTTCTTCCAATTTGTGAGGCTATGAAATTGCTGCCCACATTAACCTTGTAATATAACTCAAGCGGAGTGGGATGAAGATTCGTTAAAGTTGTAGCTCGTTTTGAAAAATCAGAAGGGATATAAATCTCGAAATAGTATTGATTATTTTTTAGTCCTTTATCTGCTTCCTCCTTATTTACAAATTTCCATTTAAAGCTTTTGTCGTGCATTAATTCATCCACGAAGTCACTTCCAATATGGTACATTTCGCCATTGTATGGGACATTGACATCATCATTCACGACAGCCACAGGCAATCGCTCTAAATGTGCGTAAGGATCCCAGTTGGCCCACAAATAAGTACCACTATACAAGGAAGGAATAAATAATATCACAATGATGGCAGCCATCATTTTTCGATTTTTAAGGATGCTTTTCCATTCATTTTTTAGCCAAGGAATAACTTCACTCAATGAGAACCACCTGCTTTTTTTATTAGACCCAAAAGGATTCTCTTTCATTTTGTGGAAAAGGATAGATGATTATTCCTTTTGACCAATTTCTCACTAAGCTAGAAGAAACTTTAAACATTGAGATTTCTTTTCTTTGCAGTTAACCTTTTTAATGGTTTGTTTGTATATTCTACTTTAGGATAGAAGATGATTGTTATATAGAAGAAACTAGAAAGAGGGCGTAAACATGGCATTTAAAATTAAAGGCGAAATGATTTCAGAAGCGGAAATTAAACAAAGAGTGATTAAACTGGCAGAGGAAATAGAAAGGGATTTTAACGATGAACCTATTATTTTAATCGTTGTCCTTAAAGGGTCTTTTGTTTTCGCGGCGGATTTGATTCGTGAGCTGAAGGGTGATATTAAAGTCGATTTCATCTCGGTTTCAAGCTATGGGGATGAAACCGAATCAACTGGAAAAGTAAGACTTTTAAAGGATCTTGATGCTAATATTACAAACCAAAATGTCGTAGTGGTCGAAGATATTATCGATAGCGGATTAACTCTCCATTTCCTCCGGGACCATTTGAAAACACATAAGCCGAAACAAATTAAACTATGTACGCTTTTAGATAAGCCTGAAAGAAGAAGGGTGGACCTTCCTGTGGACTATGTTGGCTTTGTCATCCCGGATGAATTCATTGTGGGCTATGGCATTGACTACGCGCAAATGTATCGAAATCTGCCTTACATTGCGACTGTGGAAGAAGTATAGTTTGTTGAGAATGTAGATATTTATTCAGAGTGACTTTTCAAAAAGCTATGAAGCACATTTTCCGTGTTCAGGTTGAGTGTTTTGTCTTTCATAGGGTTGATGAAGAACATTTTCCGTGTTCAGGTGTAGTGTTTTGTCCTTCATATGGTTGATGAAGAACATTTTCCGTGTTCAGGTTGAGTGTTTTGGTCTTCATTGGGTTGATGAACAACATTTTCCGTATTCGGGTGGATTTTTTGGCATTCATAGGACTTATGAAAGACAATTTTCCGCTTCACCTTGGAGGTTTTGTCTAATAGAGTGCTTTTATTGGACAGTTGGCCAATCTACAAGAGAGGTTTTGTCTAATAGAGTGCTTTTATTGGACAGTTGGCCATCCTACAAGAGAGGTAATGTCCAATAGACGTCTTTTATTGGACAGTTGGCCATCCTACAAGAGAGGTAATGTCCAATAGAGTGCTTTTATTGGACAGTTGGCCATCCTACATGAGAGGTAATGTCCAATAGACGTCTTTTATTGGACAGTTGGCCATCCTACAAGAGAGGTAATGTCCAATAGACGTCTTTTATTGGACAGTTCGGCACTCTACAAGAGAGGTAATGTCTAATAGAGTGCTTTTATTGGACAGTTGGCCATCCTACAAGAGAGGTAATGTCCAATAGACGTCTTTTATCGGACAGTTCGGCACTCTACAAGAGAGTTTTTGTCCGAAGGAGGCCCTATAATGGACATTTTCACTCTCCGCCCTTTATAGAAAAAATGGTGTCCCAAATTTGTAACGGGTTCCCTTTTGAGGTGCAAAGTTTTAATTCCACAATACATTTTTAGCGTGAATTCACACATGAATTCACGTTTTTTATTTCCTTGGTATTACTGCACTCTTTGGTATTTTTCTTTAAATTCAAGCAAGAATTCGCATACTATTTCTCTAATGAGAAATGCTTTTTATTTTTGTTGAAATTAAAAGGATATTTCAATAACAATAATAATATAATAAAAAACAATATGAATTTATCGTAAAACAATAAATAATATGATAAAATCATGTTGTCATTAAATAAGTGAGGTGTTTTAAATGAATGTTAAACGAGGTTCAACCACTTTTTTAAAGATAATTATTTTTCTGGCTGGAATTGCAGTGCTTGCTTTGTGTATCTGGTTGCCTGAGATATCCGTTAGAGATGCAAGAGTACATCCAGATACGGCTTACTTCCTAATCCCCTTTTTAGTATGTGCATACGGATTCTGTATTGCGTTTTCTGTTGCGTTGTATCAAGCATATAAACTATTAACCTACATCGAAAAGAACAATGCTTTCTCTGAATTATCCCTTAAATCTTTGAAGATTATAAAGAAATGTGCTTTTACAGTCATTTTCCTCATTTTGTTAGGAATAGTAAGCTTAAAGGTGCTTGCTAAAGTAACAGGTGATGATGCAGCAGGTCCTATATCATTATGTCTAATGGGTATTTTAGCAACAAGTATCATCACAGCCATTGTGGACGCACTTCAAAAGCCATTAATAACATCCTTGAATTAAAACCAAAAAATGATTAACGTTTCGGTAAAATTTACTTAACGAGGTGCTTTTTATGAAACAAGTTACGACACTCTTTTTAAAGCTAGCTGTTATTTTTATAGGAATCCCAGTTCTTGCATTGTGCATATTTTTGGTGCCTAAGATCGGGAATTTTGCTGGAGAATTGTATCCAGATATTGCTTATATGAAATCTCTCGTTTTAATCGATATGTACGCGGCAGCGATACCCTTTTACTTTGCTCTGTATCAAGCTTTTAAACTTTTAAGCTATATTGATAAGAACCAAGCGTTCTCGGAATTATCGGTAAAGGCTTTAAAGAATATAAAATACTGTGCCATCACGATTAGTACCTTGTACCTGCTAGGTATGCCACTCTACTATCTTATGGCGAAAAGAGTTGACCCTCCAAGTTTCATACCAATCGGATTGGTCATTATTTTCGCCTCTATGGTGATCGCCGTTTTTGCTGCTGTTCTCCAAAAACTTTTACAAGAAGCGATTAACATAAAAACAGAAAATGATTTAACGGTCTGAGGTGGAGGATATGTCAATTATTATAAATATTGATGTGATGTTAGCAAAACGAAAAATGAGCGTAACGGAGCTTTCGGGGAGGGTTGGGATTACGATGGCGAATCTTTCCATTCTGAAAAATGGGAAAGCAAAAGCGGTTCGTTTTTCAACATTAGAAGCGATATGTAAGACTTTGGATTGTCAACCAGGTGATATTTTGGAGTACAAAAGCGACGAAAACACTTAATAAAAACATTCAACAATTTTCTTCAACCAACGGGATTAGTTAGTGAAATTAAGATGAAGGGATAGCGATTAAGCTATCCCTTCTTTGCGGTTATTGATGTTATTTACTCAGAGAATTCCATTGATATTAGTGACAAAAAATGTGATGTGATTTGCAATGTTTGCACCTCAAAAGGGTGCCCAAAATTTGGGACACCCTTTTTTACGAAACCGCAGTTTATCGGCCCTGCTGATTTCGTAAAGATTGTTCAGCATAGGCGACAAGGCGTTTTGTCATTTCGCCTCCGACTGAACCGTTGGCTCGTGCGGTCGTATCAGCACCAAGTTGAACTCCAAACTCGCTGGCGATTTCTTCTTTCATCTGATTCAGAGCGTTGTCTGCACCAGGAACCAAAAGTTTGTTTCTTGCCATGATACATCACTCCCGACGAAGGATTGAGCAATCGTAAATTGCTCGTATTTAATATAACCTTCTTAGAAAAATATGATTCCTGAACAAAGGAGCTGCGTCTGCCTCCCAAAAACAGTCTCACACCTCAACAGCTTCTCGCTCCAGCTTGCAAATCCACCGATAGTACTTTATTAAGATAAAAAAGAGAAGGGGATCGATGATTGCTGCATGCCAGACTGTCCACCAGCCATAATTGAAAAATCCCCATGGTTCAGGTAGTAAGGCTATCCATTCATAAAGCACGATCCCTAAAGTCCAAAAAATCACATATGTTATACGTTTCTTCAGACTTGCCATTAAGGGGTAGTGGCTCAAGAAAGTCACTGCAGCAGCTGGAGTTAAAAGAAGGTAAGGGAGCAGGCCCAGTCAATTTGATGGCTGAAATACCAGTATCCGTGATATTTAAAGTTAATGAACACATCAAAGCATTGCTGAAAACCAAAACAAAAACTCCAAATGTGGACAATTTGATTCTTGGTCAGCCGTTTATTCGTTTTAAAAGCAACAAAGATAAAAACTATGATTGAAATAATTAATCCTACCATGCTATTTTCCTTTTTATTTCCAGTATGACCTTATTGGCACAAAATGATTCTAATATTCTGCCTTTCAAGTCGACAAATCCTGACAAATTCCGAGATGTAACAGGCATTTGGATCTACAGCAGGAGGAAGTTTCCACTTACTTTTTTTTACACATTTTCACTCTATGGATATAAGAATAATGTTAAAATAGGTCATATTAAAAATGTATATTTAGGGGGATTGCAATTTGGATGCAAAGTTTATAAAGCCAAAGAGATTTGGTGAAATTCTGGATCATACCTTCAGTTTAACTAAGAGCCATTTTAAGGACTTTTTCATGATTTTTTTAATCTTAATGGGGCCGGTTTATTTGCTTGAAGCGATTGTCCAGCTAGCTTCCGGGATGAATTTTTTCAGACAGATGGGGAGTGGCGGCAGTTGGTATGAAAAACTTCTTTCAGGTTATCAAAACACAGGATCATTCGATGCAGGAAATATTAGCGCAGACATTGGACTTGTAGTAACGGGTCTGCTCGGTTTTATTTTGTATCCCGTTGCTGAAGCCGCGATTTTGTTTGCGGTCGACCATATTCGTAAAAATGAGGAATATACTGTCCGTTCTCTTATCAAACAAGCATTTTCACGGTTTTGGCCGATGCTTGGAAGTACGCTGTTATTTGCCTTGATTGCTATTGGGATGATTGTTATTCCGATACTTGCCATTGCTTTTTCAGGAGGGATTGCCTCGGTTATAAACCCTATTTTTGGCATCGTTTTAGCTATTATTCTATTTTTTGGTTTTGCGATTGGTATCGGGCTTTTATTAACCAAGTGGAGCTTTTACTTTGGCTCTGTTGTACTTGATAAAAACTCCCCTGGACTGACAAGGAGCTGGAGGCTTACTAAAAAACGCACCTGGAAGATGATGGGGATGTTTATTGTATTTTACTTAATTATCTCCATTTTTAGTTTTGGCGTCCAAACGTCATTTCTGCCTGTTTTAGGTAACAGCGTATTATTATCCATCATTTCAAATATAGTAAGCTTATTTACGACCCTGTTTTTCTCAGTAGGATATGGGGTTATGTACCTTGATCTGAAAACAAGGCATGATGCAGATGACTTGAAAGCGATGATTGAGGATTACGAAACTCCGACTCTAATAAATGAATAACCTATTTCAGTTAGGTGATGATTATGCTTAATAGCAAAAATGCGCGGGAAGAGCTTGAAAATATTTTAAGCAAAAAAGAATATACAGTCTACCATAAAGGTGGTAAAAGCATATTTGAAATCTGGTGGGATAAAGCGCAGAAATGGCTGGCAGACCATTTGGAAAAATGGTTTCCTTCCTTCGAGCCGGCTGGTAGCGCTGCTGTACCCATAATGATTATCGCGATTGCAGTGGTAATCATCGGTCTTTCGCTGGCAGCATTTCTTATTATCCGCAATAGGAAAAGGAATCGACTGCTGCGGAACCAGAAACCGCTAAAATCCAGGGAAGAAATGAATTGGTCCTATCAGAGGCATTTAACGGAAGCGGACAACCAGGAAGGTGCTGGGGAGTATACACTCTCCACCCGCCACCTGTTTTTGGCGCTGCTTCTATACTTTGATGAAAAGGAATGGCTTACAGCGAGGATATGGAAAACAAATTGGGAGTACTATGATGAACTCCGAAAGGTAAATCAGCAATATGCAGACAGGTTTTATCTCCTCGCTTCTTTTTTTGATGAAGTTACATATGGGGAGAGGAAGGTACAAAGAGATGAATACCTTCAGTTCCGGTCTGCGGCGATGGAATGGTTCGAGGAAAATGAACCAATTCAGCCTCAGGGTGAAAGGAGGGCGGACCGCAATTGAAAACACAGCGATCAACCAAGCAAGCCTGGATATGGTTTGCCGTCCTGCTGACACTTTTCATTATCATTAGCTATTTCGCTTATTCGCCAAAAGTACAGTATTATCCGGACTATGTCACTTCTTCTCCTTCGCCCACGGGTTTAAAGGCAATTTATACATATTTGGACAAGGAAACGGATGTTTCGAAGTGGACACACACCCCTGATTTACTTTCAAAAAGCAGGAATAAAAAATTGCTTGTAATGGCAGAACCATCATTTCTTCCTGAAAAGAAGGAAATGAAGGCATATGTCGATTTTATGGAAGCCGGTAACACGATTTTGCTATTGAAAGAAAATCCGGACAAGATGTTTGACCTTAAAGCGGATACGGTTAAAAAAGGCGAAACTTCTGAAAGGGTATATGATCGGAATTCTAAAATGTTTTTTGCGGATGTCCATTCCTCTAAAAGGCTGGTCCCTCAAAAGGGAGATATAGTATTGTTCCATGATAATAATGGTGTAATTTCGCTTAAAAGGCCAATCGGCAAAGGGCAATTAATTGCGTCAGTAGCACCGGAATGGATGGCGAACGGGACGATTCTGAAAGACGATCATTTACCGCTCATTTTGGCACTTTTAAAAGAAGGGAAAACAGAGTCGATTTTATTTGACGAGTACATGCATGGAGAACAGAATGCTCCAACAATGTTGACGGTATATCCACAGTGGTTTCTATTGATGGTGCTGCAAGGGTTATTATTGGTGATTCTCTGGCTATGGTACAACGGAAAGCGCTTTGGCCCTATTTTTATTCCAAGGGAAGAGACGGTCCGTTTCAGCGATGAAGGGCTTCGTGCCATGGCTGCCTGGTATCTCCGCGGCAAACGCTATCATGATTCATTATTGATCCAGTCCGACTATGTAAAGCTACTCCTTCAAGAGCGATGGGGCATACCATACGGAACAGAGTGGCAAAACGTTTCGGGCTTTTTGGAACGGAAGGGGCTTAAAATGCCGCAGAAGGAAATACGTGCATTTCTTGACGGTTTAATCACTGTGCTTGGCAAAGAAAAACTAACGAAGCAGGAATTCTTGTTATGGTCGAGAAAACTGGATCGATTAAGGAAAGAGGTGGACGAAGGATGAGGACAGAATTATCATCTTTTTTAAATAAATATGAGGAACTTATTTTGGGTCAAAGCCTGAATCTCAGGCTCCTTTTGGCAGCTGTTTTAGCAGGAGGCCATGTCCTTCTTGAAGGTGTGCCAGGAACAGGAAAAACGAAAATGGTAAGGACACTTGCAGACCTGTTGGGCGGAGATTTTAAACGGATTCAGTTTACTCCTGACCTGCTTCCAAGTGATATCACGGGAAGCATGATTTACAACATGAAGGAAGGGACCTTTCAAACACTTAAAGGACCTATCTTCACAAATATCCTTTTGGCAGATGAAATAAACAGGACACCAGCAAAAACACAGCCGCTCTTCTAGAGGCAATGGAAGAAAAGCAAGTGACCATCCAGGGGAAAACCTATCCGCTTTCGGAGGTGTTTTTTGTTGTCGCCACACAAAATCCGATTGAATTTGAAGGTACATATCCATTGCCAGAAGCACAGCAGGACCGTTTCCTATTTAAGCTTCAAATTGAATTCCCTTCATTTGAAGAAGAAAAAAATGTCTTAAAGCAGGTAATTGAAGATCGTTTAAGCGAAAGCCCGGTTTCAGCATTTCTGGATTTGGAGACCTTTGCTGCAATTAAAAAAGAGATCGGGCAAGTTACACTAGGGGACAATGTTTTGGATTATCTGATGCAAATCGTAAGAAAAACACGGAACTCGGAATCCATCCGTTTTGGTGCAAGTACTAGGGCAGGGATCTCCATCGGAAAAGCGGCACAATCATGGGCCTACCTTGCCGGACGGAATTATGTTACACCGGATGATATCAAAATGGTGGCCAAACCAGCTTTAAGGCACCGCATTCAGTTATCCCCGCATGTAGAATTGGAGGGAGCGACCGTTGACCAAATCATTGAAGAACTTGTGGGCTCGGTTCCTGTTCCAAGATAGAGGGATACTGCCAACGAAACGGCTGATGTTGATTTTCCTCCTGCTTTCTCTTGTCTTACTGATAGGGACAATCTTTGGTATACCATGGGGATTTGTTATAACCGTTGATGTGGCTGTTCTATTGGTGAGTTTGGCGGATTTGCTCTTCTCGCCAAGGAAAAGTGAGCTTTCCTTTAAGCGGACCATTTCGGCTGAAATGGAAAGAGGCATTGCCTATACGGTGAAGCTTGAAGTGAACAATAGCTCAAGGCATGCTACTGTTTATCGGCTGATGGATGGAACGCCACAGTCATTTGATGCGCCTTTTCCAGTCACCGGGGCGATCGAAGAGCGATCCACAGCAGCGATTTTATATGAGACGGTTGCTTTAGTTAGAGGGGAATATGATATAAACAAGCTATTTTTTCGGTACAAAAGTACGCTGGGTCTTTGGGAAAAACAAACAACAGTTGGAATGGCTGATTCGGTCAAAGTCATTCCGGATTTAACAGAGACAAAGCAGTATTTAGAGAATGCGCAAAAATATTTGGTCCACGAAGGCCTGAAAATCAGAAAACATCGGAGTGGCGTTGGCGATTTTGCAAAAATCAGAAGCTATGTGGTAGGGGATGATCCAAGAAAGATCAACTGGCGCCAAACGGCCAAGCTGCAGGAAGTCATGACCAACGATTATGAGCCTGAGCATGGTAAATATATTACGATTCTGATTGATTGCGGCAGGATGATGGGGGCAGAATTGTCAAAGGGGAACCGTCTTGAAAAGGTGCTCGAAGCTGCGATGACGGTTACTGCAGCTGCTCTTCAAAAAGGAGACTATGTTTCTGTGCTGGCTTTTTCCAGGGAGATTCAAGTATTTGTGCCTCCAGCCAAAGGGATGGCCCATTTGCAGACCATCCTCCAAGCCATTTATAATCTGAAGGTGGATGCAGCTGAATCCAACTATGCAGCAGTCCTTCGTTATTTGGAAATGGTCCAAAAGAAACGGAGCCTTTTGTTATTATTCAGTGAAGTGCGTTCCTTTCTCCATGAAGAAAATGCTTTGGCTTATTTAAAGAGGCTAAGACAAAGGCATTTATTTTTCATGGTAGGAATCGAGGATCAAACACTTCTGAGGAGTATAAAAGAAGAGCCGACTGATGTTCAGTCGGCGATGCTGAAAAGTATTGCACAGCAGCAAATGTTATTTAAAAAACGCGAAAAAACAAAGTGGGAATCCCAGGGCCTGGTTATGATTGAGGCACGTGAGGAAAAATTGGCGGTAACAGCCGTTTCCTATTATATCGAGATTATGAATCAGAATCTGCTGTAGTAGGAATCCTTGAGAATCTCATACTGCCAATAATGATATAAAGAATTAAACCGATGACGGTTAGAAGTGCAACTATATACTTTACTTCCAATGGGATGTCAGCCGGCGTGATGAAGCCTTCGATTAATCCGGCAATCACGAACAGGGGGATTGTCCCAAGCAGGAGCTGTACAGAGCGTCTCGCCTGGTATTTAAGCTGATAGCCCCGTGAAAATTTTCCCGGTGCGAAAAGCTTATAGCCCATTAAAAGCCCAGCACCGCCGGCGATAAAGATCGCCGTAAGCTCGATCATTCCATGGGGAACGATGAATGCCCAAAAATCATATGATTTTCCATAATGCCAAAAAAGGGCGGCAAGGGCTCCAAGAATAATGCCGTTAAAGATGAGCAAATAGACGGTAAGGAGCCCGAAGGTAATGCCTCCTGCAAATGCCAGGATTGCTACCTTGATGTTATTCGTCATGATTGAAGCAGACATCATCGGAGAATCGACAGAACCATGGGCTTTTCCGAGGTGGTGGGGATCGACTCCCTGGGCGATTTCCGGCGGAAGTATAGAATAGATATGCAGTGGGTTATTGACAACCGAGAAAAAGGCTCCGACAGCGCCCAATAAAGTCAAAATCATCGCTGCAATAACAAACTTCCATTGCTCAACCAAGAGGCCGACAAATTTTGTGCTGAAAAAATAACGGATTTGTTTAAAGCTGGAAACCTGGTCTTTATACATTAGATTATGTGATTTTGAAACAAGCCCGTTTAAGTACAGAGTAACTTCGTCATTTGGAAAGTAAGTCTGGCAATAAGAGAGATTCTGGGCTGCCTTTTGGTAAAGCCGATTGAATTGATTTATATTATTGCCCGTGATTGAGCGTTTGGATTTGCTAAGCAGAGTAACCAATTCCTCCAGCTGCTTCCACTCATCACGGTGTTTCTTTATGAATTGTTTTACATCCATTTTGCACCTTCTTGTTTTGGCTTAGAGATAATTATTAGCGAATTTTATTGTTAAACACTTTTGCTAACACTATCTCCTTAATTATAGTAATTTTCCAGATAAATAGAAACATTAATAGAAAAATTCAATCACCAGATGGGGGAACCCTTATGAATCAAGAACAAATGGATATTAAAACACCGGAATACGTATCCATCCAGTTTCAGCTGGCAGGCCTGGGCAGCAGGGCAACAGCTTTCATCATTGACCAGCTACTATTATGGACCGTTAATATCCTGAGCCTTGTTGTTATGTTTTTCGTTATGAAAGGGATTTCGGAATTCCCCTTTTTCTTAGACGAAAATTCAATGCCACTGGCTATTACCGTCATCGCACTCTTTATTATTAATTGGGGCTACTTTTTTGCGTTTGAATTTTTTTCAGGCGGAAGAACGATTGGCAAGAGACTCTTAGGGATTAGGGTGATCCAGGAAAACGGACACAGCATCACTCTTCTATCGAGCTTTATCCGGAATTTCATCCGCATCATCGACTCCCTGCCTGTCGGTTATTTTCTAGGAATGATTATGGTGTTTTTCCATCCAAAGCATAAGAGGCTCGGCGACCTTGTCGCAGGTACAATCGTTGTGCATGAACGAAAAGCAAAGGGGAAAAAGAAGCTTTCCCCGCTTGAAAAAGAAATCCAAAGCAGAGGCCTAACCAAGGATCATTTACAGATAGATGAATGGTCGCTAAAATCATTCGCGAAGAAAGATTGGAAGCTGATTAGTACGTATGCCGGGCGTTTCAGCCAACTGCCTACAGCGGAAAAAAATCAACTAACGAAGCAGATAGCGGAAATCCTGTTTTCCAAAATCGGTCTCGAAACGGATGGAAAGGATGATCGTGATCTAGAAGACAAGCTCCTAATCCTTTATTTAATCCTCAAGGATGAGTGGGAGTTTGAGATTTAGATCTAGGAACGTCAAGCCATCCACAAATTAATAGAAGTAAACATTTACGGAAGGCAGCCAACCATGGCTGCCTTTTGTTCATTGATCCTTTGGGAGTGCGTCAATTATATTAAAAAAATTGCGTTATCCAATTTTGGATTCAGCAATACTGGTACTAATTTACTGATTTGCTACATTCCAATATGAATTATTAGTATTTTTAGAATAATCTGTATTAATATTTAATAGAGTTACCGATTTTATTTCAAAAGGGGTTGGGAATGTGAAAAAGGGATGGAAAATTACCCTGTTTGGCGGGGTAGCAACTGCTTTAGTTTTATCAACATCTGCTTTCAATTCTGTTTCAGATGTTCGTGCGAACAAAGCGCAAGCTTCTTTTCAGGCTCATCAGGTGTCTTATGAAGGTGTGGGGCTTCCGGAAGAAGTTGTAGCAGCAGCAAAAAGTAAAGGGCTGGATCCGGCAACACATCAACCCGCACACTTGTTAAAGGGCCTCATGATGCTAATCTGCAACAAACAATTGCACCACAACCAATTTCGGCAGAACAAAAAGTCATTGCGCTTTCACTGAAATTCCCTGATGAAGTACCTTCAAAAGTAGCTTATGATCACATGCCATTAACGCAGTTGAATGACTTGCTGTTTGGCACGCAATATAATCCTTATACCATGGATCAATTCAAAAAATATGGAACATTCAACGGTGAATTGGCACCGATCAACCGGACTCTAAAAAATTATTATTCAGAGGCATCTTATGGAAATGTAAAGGTTAGCGGTCAAGTTGTTGAAGTGAAAATGCCACATCCATATAGCTATTATGCAATTGGGCAAACATATGGAGTAGTTTCGAACGATTATGGTGATTATACGATGGCCTTGCTGGTGCAGGATGCTGTTAAGACTGCCGATGCACAAGTTGATTTTTCTCAATATGCTGTAAATGGCGAAGTACCGAATGTATTCCTGATTCATCCGGGAACTGGAGCAGAATGGAACCTGGATCCGAGCATTATCTGGTCACATAAGTGGGAAGTAAGTGATGCCGCTTATTATAATGAATATGCGCAATCAGGTGTTGAACCAACTACCTGGGACTACGAAGCACATAAGATTACAGTCGATGGAGTCAAAGTTAACAGCTACGCGATTGAACCAGAGGTTGGAGGAGACCTGACAGGATATCTAGGTGCCGTGGATGGCCCTTACCCTCCTCAGGTTGGAGTTTACGCGCATGAGTTTGGGCATGTTCTAGGCTTGCCGGATTTATATGATTATGGGTACGACTCGGAGGCGATGGGTGCGTACACAATCATGGCTGGTGGAAGCTGGACACGTTATCCCAATGCTGAAGCCTATTCCGGGAATTCACCAGTTCACTTTGATGCATGGTCGAAGATTTTCTTAGGCCTGGAACAGCCGACTACTCTTACATCAGGCCAACAACCCTTTACTCTGAAGCCTGCCGCCACTTCAAAAGGTGTAGTGAAGCTAGTCGTTCCAGGATCAAATGGAAGTGAATATTTCCTTATCGAAAACCGCCAGCAGGCAAAGGGAACCTTTGATATGGGGCTTTCCCGTTATGGAAGCCATGGTCTCGCGATTTTCCATGTTGATGAAAACGTCCTGTCCCGCAATTTCTGGCGCCCAAATGAAGCCCAAAACTCATTCCAATCCCGCAAGCAACAAGTAAATGCCGATCCAGAGACTGGTGAGACTCACTATGGGGTGGCGGTACTTCAAGCTGACAATCGATGGGATTTGGAAAAAAATAATAACCGAGGCGACGCAGGAGATTTGTTCAAAACAGGACAGGTATTCAGCCCGAGTTCCACACCTAATTCTGGTTCCTACTATTTCTCCAATGGAGGCGGGGATTCAGCTAATTACACGGGGATTATTGTGAAAAATATTAAAGAAAACACAGACGGGTCGGTTTCATTCACCGCTGGATTTGAAAAATAGGATTAGCAAAAAGGATGCGGATTGTGCATCCTTTTTTACTGCATTTTTATACCGGTTGTTCCCCAACATGGAAAAAAATGCATAAACCTCTCGATACGCCTGTAGCTTGTGGCGTGTCTTTTTCTTGTTTTACACGCTTGAGATGTTTTTTGGAAAAGTTTGATTGATAAATGTAAAGGATATAATTTTAACGGAGGTAGGCAAAACTGTCCTTGGTTTTGTTCTCTTTCTATACTAAGTGATCAATATTATTTGATGAGCTAAAATCCAGGAGGTTTCCATGCCACTATTTTATATTCATGTTGCGGTTCCAATTGAAGAACCAACCTTTGTTAATAGTCTTAAAGTCATTCCAACAGAACCCTATATGTTTGATGATCCCTCGAGGATGACGAAGTTTGTTAAAGATGATGGTGAAAATTTTTTCATAAAGGACGATCTTGACAACTGGTACTTCATGACTTTTTTCTTTGGAAATCAATTAACCGATTTGAAATGGGCCAGACAATATTTTCGGCCTGCATATGTAGATTCTAAAACTCAACTTTCATTAGTGGATTTACTTGAAAAAGAAAAACTGACAGTAAAAGAGAACGGATTTGATAAGGCGTATGGGCATTCCAGTGTATGTATTGATTCTATGTCTCAATTCACTTGGGAGCAGCAAGCAAGGTTAGCGAATGTAGATGGAGAGGACGATCCTCAGGTTGTTAGTAATATCCATTTTATAAGAAATCTTTATAAAAGCCAGGAGACCAGGTACATCGCTGGAGCTGAAACGCGATCTTTCGCGACGGTTACCGAAAATCGATATTATTTTAATCACATTCACTTGCACAATACGGCATTCCTTTATTTGCAATTATTTGTTTACCATCAAGAACATAACGTTTTACCTTCAAATCAAATGGTTCCAAGGCTATTAGGAAACCTTTGGAGTTCAAAACAGGCATCTAATTCCCAGTGGAATCCTTCTTTGATTGAGATTGAAGAAAATAAAAATATATAATGGAGATTTTTTTGAAAAAAAGTGAATAAATTAGTTAAAATCTATTGACGCGCATTTATTAAAAATGATAAAATAATAAATTTGATAAAAAATTATGATTATGTTATAATGTAAATATAATACACGGAGGTGGATTTATTGTTTGAAATCGGCGATAACATTATTTATCCAATGCACGGTACTGGGGTAATTGAAGGAATTGAAGAAAAAGAAATACAGGGACAAACCCAGAAGTATTTTATAATAAAAATTCCTATGAATAATTTGAAAGTATCCATCCCGATTAAAAATATTACCAATTCACACATACGTTCAGTTGCTGATAAGCTTTCAATGGAAAAGGTATTGGACATATTCCATTATGGAGAATCTGATACGTCATTATCTTGGAAACAGAGGTTTAAGATTAACTCAGATAAAATGAAATCAGGTAAATTCCAAGAAGGTGCTGAGGTTGTACGTGATTTAACGAGGATCCAAAGCGGAAAAGCACTTAATTCAAGTGAAAAACAAATGTTGGATAATGCCAGAAAAATTCTGATCGGCGAAATAGGGGTAATCCAAGGAATCACAGAATTACAAGCAAAAGATATGTTGAACATCGGCTTCCAAGTTTAGAACGATCGAAATGACTCTTAGCTGTGAACATTAAGATTACAGTTTTCTCTACTTCTCCGTCTTTAATTGTACAAAATAACCCCTTGTCAATCGGCAAAAATGTTACAAATCGCTTTCCTTTCCATTTTTTAATTGTTGAGAAAAAAAGAATCCCCGAGTAATTGTGCTTCATAACATCAGGAATATTGTCCTGCTTCATTTTGTTTTTCATGTAAAGACTTATCTCTTCTAAATTTATTTTTTTCAAAATAAATGGATTAAAAATGGGTGAACCCGGGTAAAATAATTACGCAACACCACATCAATTGTTTAATTTTCAAATTTTAGGAGGCAACATTAATGGAACGTGGCAAGGTAAAATGGTTCAACAGTGAAAAAGGATTTGGATTCATTGAACGAGAAGGCGGAGATGATGTATTTGTACATTTTTCTGCTATTCAAAGTGAGGGTTATAAATCGCTAGAAGAAGGCGAAGAAGTTACTTTTGAGGTTGAGCAAGGCCAACGTGGTCCTCAAGCTACAAATGTGCAAAAAGCTTAACCTTTAGCCTAAAATGCGATTTTAATGGAATTTTGCAAAAGATGTAAAATTCCTTTTAACACATTGTACTTCAGTACATAAATATAACGGTTCCGTGTGTTAAAGATAATTTTAGAGGAAATTGGTTAACTATATGATTAACTTCACTTGCACCATTAACCTGCTCATTTATTGAGCGGGTTTTTTAGCTAATAAGAAAGTATAAGGGCAACTACACCTCTGTCTTCGCCAAAAATGGCTCGCCAATCGGCGGGTTTTCTTTATGTTTAGCTATCCTGTTTTCTATATCCATTGTAAAAATTAATACGAAATTCCGTGAAAAAAAAGGGAAATTTAGTGGTTTTGTCTAACTATAGGGGTTAGATAATATTATTTTTTATGAGGGATGAAATGAGCTATCAAATTGAGTATATTGGTAGGAAGATAAAAGAATTAAGTAGCGGCGTTTTCAAAACCTTGAAGACACCATTCGGCGAAAAAAATTTGTACACCCTTTTAGTTAACCAACTGGGTTCTCTTCAGCTTTCAGAGGTAAACTTGTTTATTCATTTAGGAGATTTTTTTATTAGCCAGGATGATAAGAATAAAAATAAACTACTTGCCTTTGTAGATGAATTTGGCATGAAATTAATCAATTCCATGGCGCCACTTGATCAGTCTATCAATTTTATTTATCTAACCCGTTGCTCTATTTTGGACGTGCTGGAACGAGAATTTCGAGAAAAAAGGATTTCCGTAGATACCTTTTTTGATGCTATGAAAATACTTGAATACATGTACCAGCATATTTCAAAAACTTTACTGAATCGATACAATGAGGAGTTGTCATTCACCAAATTTGCACTGGATGAGTCGAATGAGGATTTACAAATTACGCTTAGAGAGCTGGCAGATTTACAAAAAGCCCTGAATGAAGCGACAATCTTTTCAACTAGCGATCGAGACGATAGGATTACTTATGTTAATGACAGGTTTTGCAATTTATATAAATATACAAGGGAAGAACTAATAGGGGAAAAACATGAAATATTAAGTTCCAACTTTCATCCGCCTTCTTTTTTTAATAAATTGTGGGAGACCCTTGAGAAGGGCGAGGTTTGGAAAGGGGAAATCCTTAATCAAGCCAAGGATGGCACAAAATATTGGCTGGATACAATCATTGTACCGTTTGTTGATTTAAATGGAGAGCATTATCGGCATATTTCTTTCCAGTATGATATTACAGAAAAGAAGGAAACGGAAGAAATACTGCGTAAAACCGAGAAGCTATCCATGATTGGGGAGCTGGCAGCTGGCATTGCACATGAAATAAGAAATCCATTAACAACGATACGCGGATTTGTACAGCTTTTGACTGAAAGCGGAAATGGTCAATATTACGCCAATACGATCATTGATGAAATAGAACGAATCAATTTTATTGTTAGTGAATTCATGGTATTCGCTAAACCACATACGATTTACTTTAGTGATTGTAATCTAAAAACTATACTTGGCAGTGTGATTAAATTTCTTGAGCCGGAAGCACTGCTGAAAAATGTAATCATTGAATCCGAGTTTCCTTCAGAGGAAGTCGTGGTTTCCGGAGAAAAAAATCAGTTAAAACAGGTGTTTTTAAATATAATAAAAAATTCCATGGAGGCGCTGCCTTTTGGCGGGAAAATTTATGTTTCCATTGAAAAGAATGACGATAATATTTTAATTACTATCGAGGATAACGGTGTCGGAATGGGCGAGGAACAAGTGAAAAAATTGGGAGAGCCTTTTTTTACGACAAAACAAGATGGAAATGGCTTAGGGCTGATGGTCAGCTATAAAATCATCCAGAATCATAAAGGAACTATTAATGTTAAAAGCGAACAGAATCACGGAACCACTTTTAACATTTCATTTAAAAACCCAACTAAATAATAAAATCCAAAATTGGATTGTTTTTTTAGGATCGAAGCTGTCATTGAGGCAGCTTTTTTTATTGTCCTATCGGGAAGGGGAGTTAAAGAAGAAATTCAAATAGCATAGCCTACATAAAAGAAAGCAAACTAAAATCGTGGGTGCCGATAACGAAAATAATATGTAAATGTATATTTTATATAGTTGGCACCCTTGGTGTAAATCAAACTACAAGGGTGGTGAAATAATGGCTAAAAATAAGAATAACCAATTTAAAAATAATAAAAAAGCTCTACCAAAAACAGATGTAGAATTTGCGGGAAATGGACTTGAAAAAATAGCATTAAAAGCCCAAAAAAGTCAAAATAAATAAAAGACAGGGGGGCAGTAATCCTGTCCTCCTGTCCTTCAAATTAACCGCCTTGAGTAGCGAGCAGGCGGGCACCTTTTATGATGATTCCTTTTTCATTTCTATCAATAACCTTAGCTGAGATAGGCTGCTTCGTATATCCCAAATAGGACTGGGAACGATTCACCTGGGGAGTAATAAATGTATGTGTAAACGAGAGGTCTTGTTCCATCGCCCTTTCATATAGGGATTGTATATTTTCAGGAAAACATTTTTCTCTATCTTTTAATAGGGAGGCAGAAGATGCAAAGCTCATAATAGCCGTGTTCATATAGTCAGGGCTTCTTCCCATCATTCCATGGGTACATCTCGCCCAGTGTTCCATCATCTTTCTCCTTCTCTTTAAATCCTCTTTTGTTTTTGGCTGCAAATAGGAAAGTCCAATAGATTCTTTTTTGGTAAAAAGAAAGTCATTTCTTCTTTTTGAAAAGAATCATTTTGTAAATCATAAAGAAAAGCCTTAGACTTAAAAATCCCTTTAAAGGCAGGATGTTCAGAAATTTTTTCCTTAATTTTTTTACCGTCATACCAAATTTCATTTTCCATCTCATCTAAACGATCAATAAAATCTTTTCCGTTAATGGTCCCCATTTCTGCCCGCTCCTTTTGTTGAAACCTCCAAAAAATCGTACTAGTTTAGCTAGTTCCATTTTATTGAAAAAAACAGCTGCTTGTTCCTAATGGAAAGCCTTGTTTTAAATTGGGGAAAAAGCACAATCTTAACGAAAATTACAATGTTTGCCTTTGGTGTTAATGAGTAATTAGCTCTATTCTGATTTTTGATGTATTCACCATTACATAGGTGACTAAACTTGATCCGTTGGAAATAACGGTTGAACAATAAACCATCATGATGAGGAGTAACGTGTTGATTTTGGCATTTTCAATTCTCTATTCCTATTTATTTACAATAAACAATAAACATATATAAATTTCCTTTAACGGGGAAGAGTGTAAAACTTCGAGACCATTCCCTTAAGGCAGTTTAATTAAATGAAACCTTTTGAACTTTCAATCGTATTATTAGAGTGGAATAAGGTTACTAAATTAATTGAAACACTATTTTTTGTTGGAGGAGTCTGTCACCAAGGGCTATTTATGCCCTTTTTGTGAACAGGCTTTTTTGTATTTTTTTATGTTTAATACAAATTCTATTAAGAGGGGAAGGTGGGAGTATAAGTGTTAATACTTCAACTAGCAATAATATTAATTGCATCAAAAATAGCGGGGAGTTTAAGCGTAAGATGGGGACAGCCATCAGTGCTTGGGAAGCTCCTTATTGGAATTGTATTAGGGCCATTGGTATTAGGGTTGGTTACTGAAACAAAAACCTTAGCAGAATTCAGCCAGATTGGTGTAATATTTTTGATGTTTATTGCAGGATTAGAAACTGATATTGATGAATTTAAGCGAACTGGAAAAGCATCCACTTTTGTAGGTATTGGGGGTATTATCGTTCCAATTGTTTTAGGTTATTTTGCCGGGATGATGTTAAACCTCACCTTCATACAATCCTGGTTTTTAGGATTATTGCTTTCTGCTACAAGTGTAAGTATCTCCGTACAAGCGCTGAAAGAAATGGGTCAATTAAAGACTCGCGAAGGAACCACCATTTTAGGTGCAGCTGTTATTGATGATGTAGTAGTTGTGGTTGCTTTGGCATTTTTAATGAGTTTTGCAGGTGGAGATGTCAATTTAACCACAGTAATTTTGAAGAAAGTTATATTTTTTGCAGGAGCCATAATTGCTGGCTGGAAAATAGTTCCTTTATTTATGGAAAGATTCGCCATATTAAAGGTATCGGAAACAGTTATTTCTTCTGCTTTAATTATCTGTTTTATATATGCCTACCTAGCAGAGTACACAGGTGTAGCTGCAATTATCGGAGCGTATATTGCAGGGGTGGCCATTAGTTTAACTAACTTCAAACAGGAAGTTTTTGAAAAGGTTGAAACCATCGGTTATTCTATCTTCGTTCCTGTATTCTTTACATCTATTGGAGTAACGTTCATTTTGGAGGGATAAAGGAAAATATTGGTCTAATTATGATATTAAGTATTGTGGCTATTCTTACCAAACTAATCGGTTCATCTATTGGTGCAAAGGCATCTGGATTCTCCTGGAAAAGTTCCTTGGGGATTGGTTCAGCAATGGTTTCCCGTGGTGAAGTTTCATTAATTATTGCCGCTATTGGTTTAGAATCGAAGTTACTGAGCCAAGAATTGTTCGCTGTGATCGTTATTGTCGTACTCGTGACAACGATTGTTACGCCTCCATTGATGAAAGTGTTTTTTAAATCAAATGCAAAATAAAAAAAAATGAGTTTAACATCCTAACATCTCCTGAAAAAAGCAGGATTTCTTTCTAAGATTTTTCATGACTTATAAAATGATCGGATGGAAGTGCCCAAAATCCAGCTGCCTACTGGCGGATTTTTCTTATTCCCCTAAAGTAAGAATAAAGTTTCAATTGAAACTTTATTCTTATGAAATCATAGTAAATAAAAATAGCCGAATCAGCAACAGGAAATGAGAGGATTGGTAATTAAATTAAGAAATAAATGGTTCGAATGTCAAAGGTGCTTTCTATGTCCTTTGTCATCTCCCTTCAAATGTATTGGTACAAGGATTCTTATTGACGGCCACTAAGAAAGTGTAGAAAATAAATTACCATTAGAATTGTTTAAAATGTATTTTATGTCCCAACTGAAAATGATAAATGTCTATATTATCTCTTTTTCGATATAAAAAAAAGCCAGCTTGATTCTAAGCTGCCTTGAATTTGTAAAAGTTTATTTGATTAAAGAAAATAATCTTGTGAAAAAATTTTTGTTCTTATCTAATATCTTTAATTCATTCATTAATAAGAATTGTTCATGATCCGCTATCCATTTCTTCAAATCATGTTTATTTTGACAATGGGTTAAGTACGTTTCTCCACTTTTCCCTACCGCGTTTACAACATATCTATAAGAAGAGTCCCCCATATAAACCTACCTTTATTAAAGTCTCGTTAAATATATAACTAATAACAAATTAAAAACATAAATAGAATCCATATTTATGAATTGTTATCCATGTATTTTTCTAAATCTTTATCGACGATAAACACTTCGATTCTTTCACCAGTCTTTGTACTTATATCACTGTGAGAGGAAAGGACCTTGCATTTAGAAATAAATTCAACAATACTTTCATGCTCTTCACTGTAAAGCTCTCTAAGCAGCGTGCGCATTTGCTTAACGAGTTTTTTGCCGGGATTTTTGCTCACCAAATGCTTTTCTTCTATCGTAAGGACCCCCTTAAAACGGGTAATGATCATATCACAATGTAGGTTTTTGCTTCTTGTGGCCTCTACCAATAAGGTCACGCTGAAATTTTATAAAAGCCGCACTTATGTCAGCCTCCAGCTTCTTTTTTGAAAGAACCATAAATCCTCCGCAGCTACTCTTGTATGAAATCTAACGACCTTATGATATTTGCTTTGTTAATGTTTGTCAATGAAATTTTTAAACCTTTACAAATGTTTAAAATAACTATATTGATCTTTACTCAATAAATAAAAGCATTCGAAGAAATTTTAAATATTAAAAGCATTATATTTATTTTCAATCAATATAGGGTTTACAAATTATAATTTAAGGTATTAGAATAATGTTCATGAACGACAATTTAATTATCGGCTCAATCTCAAGCAATTGAGAACGGAGGACCCAAAAAAAGGGGGTTAATTCTGCATAAGCAGAAGGGATGAGAGATATCTTTCGCCATCCTACCCGTCAGCTAACTTCGTCGGCTAAAGCGAAGGAGGTCTTAAGACCGCCTTAATCGGGGGGCTTTTTTACTGTGTTTAACAATAGTAATAAAGCAGCCTGAAATACGCTGGTCTTTTTATTATGCGTATAAATTGAAAAGGTTTCTTGGAAGACAGAATGCAAAGAGAGCTCAATTAGCTTGCTAGGCGTTAAGTTGGCCAATGAATACTTTTTCTCCAAATTTTATTTGTGTATGTCTGTTTACCTCAATGTACCTTTATTTTCAATTATAAGGAACATGGGTGTATTAAAGCTGTGCACTTGAAAAGGGGAAAAGTGTCCATTGGCCTATTTTTATTTTTCATAGTCATTTAAAGAAATGGAGTGTTTTTTCACCTTTTGTAATTCATAAAAATGAATTGGATATCGCTATGAATCAAATACTATGTTGAACTAAATTCAGGAGGTAAATATGAATTCTGAAGCATTTATTGCCCTTAGCATCTTTCTAATTACCTATGCACTTATAATTACAGAAAAAGTCCACCGGACAATTATTTCTTTGATTGGTGGATTGTTGATGATCTGTTTTGGGATTTTGAATCAGGAGTCTGCGATACACCATATCGATTTTAATACAATAGGCCTGTTAGTAGGGATGATGATTATTGTGAACATCACCGCTCAAACAGGGCTATTTGAATACATAGCCATATGGTCCGCAAAAAAAGCAAAAGGAAAGCCTATTAATATTCTTGTCATCCTAAGCCTGGTTACAGCATTTGCATCAGCTTTTTTAGATAATGTCACGACAGTTCTGCTCATTGTGCCCGTAACGATAAAAATCACTTCTGAATTAAAGGTTAATCCTATTCCATTGTTAATAGCAGAAGTATTTGCCTCTAATATTGGAGGTACCGCAACCATGATTGGGGATCCCCCTAACCTGATGATTGGCAGTGTTGTAAAAGAACTAACCTTTCTCTCATTTATTGAAAATTTGTCGTTAGTATGCTTCATCATCTTAGTTGTTACCTTACTAATTTTTGCACTTATTTATCGAAAGCATTTAAAGACAACAGAGGCTTTAAGGGAACGGCTCCTTAAAACAGACGAGAAAAAGGAAATCACCGATATACCATTATTAAAAAAGTGTCTGCTTATTATTGCATTGACCATTGGTGGGTTTTTCGTCCATCAATTCATTGGCATAGAAACAGCCACTATTGCATTAGCCGGAGCTTTTCTTTTACTGTTACTGACAGGGGAAAAGCATTTGGAAAGGTCCCTGGAGAAAACAGAATGGACCACCTTATTCTTCTTTATGGGCTTGTTTGTCATAGTGGGAGGGTTAGTGGATACAGGTCTCATTGCTATGGTGGCGAAAAAAGCCCTGTCCTGGACAGGCGGCGAATTAAAATCCACGACACTCCTTATCTTGTGGATGAGCGCCATTCTTTCCGCATTCGTGGACAATATTCCCTTCGTCGCCACCATGATTCCCTTGATAAAGGAAATGGGGAAAATGGGAATGACAGATTTACAGCCATTATGGTGGAGCCTGTCACTGGGAGCCTGTTTAGGGGGAAATGGAACCTTAATAGGAGCGAGTGCGAATTTGGTTGTAGCAGGATTAGCGGCAAAAGAAGGGCATCCTATTTCTTTTATGCAATTTTTAAGAGTCGGTTTTCCATTAATGGTTATTTCAATTATTATTTCATCGCTATATGTCTATATGAGATACCTACTATAATCATCAAAAAATAATTTGACAGTCAGGATGGTAAACATGAAAAAATTAAGGGGGTTTTTGGACCCTTCGAAGGTTCTTGTTTTGGGCTTTGCTTCAATTATCGTTATAGGTGCTATTTTGCTTACACTCCCCATTGCAACAGTCGACGGTAACGGTCTTTCATTTTTGAATGCCATGTTCACATCCACATCCGCTACTTGTGTTACAGGACTCGTTGTAGTAGATACCGGAAGTACATTCACTACATTTGGTCAGTTGGTCATATTATTACTGATACAGGTTGGTGGATTGGGGTTTATGACCTTTGCAACCTTTTTCTTCTTTATATTGGGAAAAAGGATATCACTGAAAGAACGACTGTTGCTTCAGGAATCTTTAAATAATTTAACTATTTCGGGAATTGTGAGATTAGTAAAGAGAATCTTAGTTTTTACGGTTGTGATTGAATTCGTTGGGCCTTAATCCTAACAATCCGTTTTGCTTTTGATATGCCAATTGGTAAAGCCATTTATTTTGGAATTTTTCACGCCATTTCAAACTTCAATAATGCAGGATTTGACTTAATGGGAGAATTCAAAAGCTTTACACCTTATGCAGAAGATCCTTTCGTAAGTATCACCGTAATGATGCTTATCATCTTAGGTGGTATTGGATTTATAGTAATGAATGAGCTATACGAGTACCGTGACACCAGGCGCTTGTCGATACATACAAAGCTGGTATTAATTACAAGTTCGATCCTTATCATTGTTGGAGCAGTCCTTATTTTTATTTTCGAGTATGGAAATGAAAAAACGTTAAGGCCGTTATCCGTTTCTGGTAAAATTTTGTCGTCCTTATTTCAATCGGTAACTCCAAGGACAGCGGGTTCCAATACGTTAAATATTTCTGACTTAACTCAACCTTCATTATTCCTGATTATTTTTCTTATGTTCGTAGGTGCCTCTCCGGGATCGACCGGCGGAGGAATTAAAACAACAACTTTTGCTACTTTGCTTGGCACGGTTTGGGCACAGATTAAAGGAAAGGAAGACTTGGTTTTTTTTGACAGACGAATTGTCATTGAAACCATATTGAAGGCACTCACTGTGACAGTAAGTGGATTGTTTCTTGTAATGCTCATTACGATGTTGCTAAATATTACGGAAGTAGGAAAATCATTCTTAATGATTTTATTTGAGGCTACATCGGCTTTTGGCACCGTTGGTCTTTCAATGGGGTTAACCCCTGAATTATCACACATAGGGCGAATGCTTATTATATTTACAATGTTTGCTGGAAGGGTAGGTCCTTTGACAATTGCATTTGCAATAGCTATGAGACGAAAACCGGACGCCTTCCGATACCCGAAAGGAAAAATTATGATTGGTTAATTCAAACTAGGGAGTGTAGTACAATGAAAAAACAAAATTTTGCTGTTATTGGTTTAGGAAGATTTGGAGTAAGCGTTGCTCAAGAACTAAACGATGCTGGGCACGACGTAATGGGATTAGATATTAGTGAAGATCGTGTAGAAGATGCTGAAGAATTTGTCACCCATGCTTTAGTGGCTGATTCTACAGAAGAGGAAGCGCTAAAATCAGTTGGAATACGTAACTTTGATTGTGTCATTGTGGCAATTGGAAATGACATGCAGTCAAGTATATTGACAGTGTTGCTGCTAAAGGAACTTGGGGTGGAAAAAGTGATAGCAAAAGCACTGAATAAACATCACGGTAAAGTCCTAGAAAAGGTAGGAGCTGATTGGATTATTTATCCAGAACGAGATATGGGACAACGGGTAGCTCGCCAGCTGCTTTCACCCAATGTATTGAATTTTATCGAACTCTCACAAGATTATAATATTGAAGAAATAAAAATACCTTTAAGTATGACTAATAAAAGTCTCCGAGATCTTGATTTGCGTGCGAAATATAATGTTAGTGCCATTGCCATTGTAAGAAATGGGGATATCATCATTTCACCATCTCCGGATCAGGTTATTAGAAGAGAAGATATTCTGGTAGTTATTGGGAACAGGGAAGATTTAAATCATTTTTCAAATTTATCTTGACCTTATTTGTAATTCGATAATACGTTTTTAGATGCAGAGTGGTCGTATGTTTGCTTTTTATTGCGGATTACTAAGCCAGTAGAAAGGGGGTGTTGGTCCAGATGCAAATTCAGCCTAACGGTGAGTTAATTCAAAAACATCTTATGAATGATGATCAGTTTTATCTTGGATACTCTGATGGATTTCTTGATATTAATACACTTTCCTATCGCGGTTTTGGAGCTGTTTGGACTAGAAAAAATAATGTAAATTATATTATTGGATACCTTTTTACTGATAATCCTCAAGACTTTCGAGAGTATCTGAAAGATGGTCATTTTCTAAATACGAATGAAGTTGATTGTAAATCATTAAGCCTGATTTATGACACAATTAGGTTAGAACAGGAAAAGAAGAATTGGAACACTAGAAAGCGGCTGCCAATATTAACAGTTTTCCGTCACCCATGGCGCAGCTTTCCACCAGGTTGGTATATATATCGTTCAAGAGAACACTATCCGTTTATTGCTTCTGTATTACATCGAACATTATGTACATTTACGATAGAACATTGTAGAGTTTGCGAAAATAATGAAGATATCATTAAATTCATCAACCAAACAAATCAGGAACATTCTATAGATATTAAAATGAACTTCTATGACACATTTATTTAGAACCTTAGAGTTTATCTTGAAAGATTTTTACATACACTAAATCTAAGTTGAGATTGACTATCAGCAGGAGTACCCTAGGTAACCCTGCTGATTTTTCGAGTGGCAATTGAGATTATACAACAGATGTATGGGGATTTTGTTCAACGTATGGGTGCCGATAAACGAAGGATTTAGTTAAAATCTAAGTTGTTAATGAATATTCCTTTCTAGTATTAACTAACTAGACGAGATTAACAGAAAATAGAGAACAATATATAATTCTTATTACAAGAATAATATTGTTTGTAGTTTGTTATATGTAGATTTTGTTTGGGTTAGTCCTTATTAAGCGAATGTGAGCATTTGAATGACCAGGAAAATATTTTATTTAACCATAATAAAGAAGATGGAAAGAAATGAGAGGATTGGTAATGAAATTAAGAAATAAGCTGGTTCGAATATCAAAGGTGCTTTCTATGTTCTTTGTCATCTTCCTTCAAATTTATTGGTACAAATTTCGAAGAAAACCTAAAGATGAGTGGGAAAATCTTTGGGGGAAAATAGGAGAACGATTTCGAAAAACACTGTTTGAATTAGAAGGATTACTAATCAAGATTGGACAGATTCTAAGTACTCGAGGCGAATTGCTGCCTAAAGCATTTATACGTCAAATCGAAGATCTTACAGATAAAGTTCCTCCTTCTAATTGGAGTGATATTCAGGAAATTCTTGAAGCAGAATGGGGTAAGTCTCTAAATCAACACTTTCTTTCAATTATTGGCAGTTGTTTTTATTGTACTAAATTTTCTCATCAACAATCGCAGCTGACAATGCAAAAAGGACAGGGTTATTTGAGTGGGATTTAGAATATTCAGATGAAAATATCTTATTAGCCCGGTGCATTAGTATAAACAATCATTGCTACAATTAAAAACACATCACATCTAAATTTTATCCCTTCACTATTCCTCTTTGCTTCCACCGTAAATTATATGACCATCTGCTCCATAAACTGTTACATCCGCTGGTTTAAACATTTCATCTTTAGAAGTAACATACCAAACCCACAACGCAGCCGTACCTGAACCTCCGCTCATACCAGCCAAGTCGTCCCGAACGAAAAATTTATTTGGCTGTATATTGCCTTCACTATTTATAATGATGGTCTTTGCATTGTCTCTGGCAAACCCGTATATAATGGAGAAATCCTTTTGAACATTATTTTCAACTCTCCAGGTTATCGGTCCTGTCTCCTCCTTTTCCTCTCTGAACTCTTGGAAATCCAATCCTGGAATCATTTTTACCATTTCGGTATGGTCTTTGCTGATAAGTACAGGAAGGATTCCGAATCCAGTCTCGGCAAAAGCCACATTTGAATTGGTATCAATTAAAATCACTTTTTTGCAATCCCCATATTGTGCCGCTACTTTTGTACAGATTTTCTCTTCTAAGGATGTAGTAGGAATAGAATTAGAACCAGGACTTGAACCAGGACGGGAAGCTAAAAAATAAAGTAACACAATTAATCCTAAGGAGAGTAAAGCTATTAAAATTTTTTTACTCATTTCCATCGCTCCCAATTATCTATAATTTTATATTATTCAGACGATTATGATTATAAACCACACGCATTTTTCCTTAGGAATAAATATGGATAAAGGAGGAGTTTAGTTTAATATGATACCTTCCATCTGTTTAATTGAGTGCCAGCTCATGTTATAATGAGTAACTTAGGATCGTTACTACTTTTAGCAATAATTGAACGGATGCCAAGAAAAGCCTCCGCATAGCGCTAAAATATAGAGGTGTAAGAGAATGAATAAACGATGGACGATTGGTAAAATTAATGAATTTGTTGAAAAGAATTCGGAAAGTAAGTTGCTAACGACGGAATATCTCGGTTTTTCTCAAAAGTTACTATTTAAATGTGCATGTGGCAGCAACTTTGAAAAAACATTTACGAAATTTAAAAATAATAACCAACGTAAATGTGACGTGTGCCAACCGCCAAAAGCGACACGGTAACGTATAGAGAATAAACGATGTGCCGATTTCTATTAAAGAGAAGTTGGCACTATTTTTATTTTATAGGAGTAATATGATGGATGACGAATATCACTGAAAAGATTGTGTTGAAAAACAAGAAAAACAGCAAATCAGGATTTGCTGTTTTTAATGTCTTTTAATAGTTTATTTTCCTATAGTCTATCAAAAAGAGATTCCGTTAAGATTTTCTTCTGTTCTTTTCTTTACTCCATTTTGTCTCTGTTTTTTTGCTTTTCGGAAGTGGAACAATTCGTAGAACGTTGGAATGACTATCAGTGTCAGTAAAGTAGACACAATCAGTCCGGATATAACCACGACGGCAAGTCCTTTGGATACAAGATTCATGCTCATGGCTGATTCATGTCCAAATAATAGCGGAACCATCGCAAACACGGTTGCAAGGGCCGTCATCAAGATTGGACGAAGACGGACAGTTCCTGCTTCCATAATCGCTTCCCGAATGCTCATCCTTTCTTCATTATGACGGATTCGGTCAACTAAGACGATGGCGTTGGTCACGACGATACCCACAAGCATCAGCATGCCAATTCCAGATGAGATGTCTATGCCTGATTTTGTTACGACTAGGCCTAATAGAGAACCGATCGCCGCAAGCGGAAGGGAAAGCAAGATTGCAAAACTTGCACGGAATGATTTCAGCGTGATCAAAAGAATCATGAATACAATTCCGATTGAAAACACTGCAAGCTTTCCGAGTTCCTTCAAATCATCAGATGACTGCATGGAAGCTCCCGTGATTTCAGCGCTTGTGCCATTACCAAAAGCATTGTCATTTTTCCACGTCAGTAATTGTTTTTGAATTTCTCCGGCAACGGTGGCCATTTTCTTCGGATCAACCGTTGCGCTCACTTGAAGATAGTGATGTCCGTCTTTGGAATAAAGGGTGCCCGGTTGTTTGACCTGTTCGACTTTTGCCACTTTTGATAACAATACCGGACCGTCTTGCGTCATAATTTCTAAGTCTTCCAAGTCTTTCGATGTCCGGATTTCCTTTAACGCACCGAGTTTCACCGTAGTGTTACGTCCGTCGATCTTCATGTTTCCGATGATAGCCGGCTGCAGCATTGCATGAAGAGACCCGGAAATTTCCTCAGCGTTTCCGATTTTCGGATCCACCGAAATGGTGACCGTCGGTTTTTGGTTCTCCTCATTGCTTTCTACTTTTTGAACACCGTTAAGGGTGTTTAATTTTTTCATGATGATTTCGGCTGCTTTTTTAATTTTCAAATCGTTTTTACCTAACACATCCACTGAGACAGTGGTTTTGTTTTCACCCATTAGACCCGCTGTATTGGCTGTTAACTCTGCATTAGGGAATTGATCTTTTGTTTTCCGCAAATCTTGAGCGATCTTAGCGGAATCGGCGCCTTCCTTCAAAAACACCATGAACTGGATTTGATTTCCGTCCTGAAGTTCCCCAAACTGTGCTGCATCGGCATTATTGCCGACCTGAACAATGTTATTTTTCACACCTTTTTCGTTTGAAAGAATGGTTTCCATCTTGGAAAGACCATTTTTAATGTCATCAAATTTCGCCCCGTTTTTATACTTTAAAAGAACGGAAAGATAGGCACTGTCTTTTTGGTCTACCGAGCCTTTTGGCATTGAAACGAATAATCCGACGGCTCCGATGACCACAACGACTGATAGTACTATCGGAAGCCATTTATGGTTCAAAGACCAACGTAGAACGGAAGGATAAAAGGTCCCAGCTTTGTGCTCTTTTGTTTTGACGTTTTTCATCAATCGTCCGCTGAGTGCAGGCACTACGGTTAATGCCACAAGGAGTGAAGACAACAGCGAACAGGTAATGGTAATCGCAAACGGCGCGATTAAATCTCTTAAACTACCAGAAGCAAGTAGCATCGGAAGAAACACCGCTACCGTCGTAAGGGTAGATGACGTAATGGCGGCTGCCACTTCTTTTACCGATTCCACGATAAATGCTAGTGTAAATTCATTTCCTTGTTTTCTTCGGAAGATGTTTTCCACTACTACGATACTGTCGTCCACGAGTCGTCCGACGGATACGGCAATCCCGCCTAGTGTCAGAATATTTAGCGTGACACCAAAGAAGGATAATAAAATCATGGTAATACAAAGTGAAAGCGGAATGCTGATAATCGTAATTAAGGTCATGCGGAAGCTTTTCAGGAACAGCCAGATAATCAATGTGGCAAATAAGGCTCCTGTCAGCACTTCTCTTGTCATCGAATTAATCGAACCGAGAACCGTATCGGCTAAATTAATAAATATCGTTGCGGTAAACGTTCCTTTGTAGTCATGGTTAATTTTCTTTGCGATATCTGCCACTTGCTTACCGACGGTGACAGCATTGCTCGTTGAATCTTTCTGTACCACAAGTTCAATAAAATTCTTTCCATTCATATGCGTAATACTGGTAGTATCTTTCTCCATCGCCACGTCAGCAACATCTTTCAGTTTGGTGCTCTTGTTTAACTGAAGGTTCTGAATGTCTTCAAGATTTTCTAATTTCCCTGTCACGATGATGCTGGTTTCTTGATCATTCAAAATTTGTTCGCCTACGGCAACCGATGCATTTTTTCCACGAAGGACTGTATACAGCTTTTCTAAAGGATATTGTGCAGCGGCAAGTTTTGCCGTGTCCACTTTGATTGAAACCTGCTGATTTTTCCCCCGTAGGTCATGACGTTTCCGACACCTTTAATGTCTTTGAACTGAGGAAGGATCTCGTTATCAACGAGGTTTAATTCTATATTTCCGATTTCTTTATCGAACGATAGCCCTAAGTAGACAACCGGAATCTGCGATGTATTAAGTAGCACAACATACGGTTTCATGACTCCATTTGGCAGATTGACCATCGAGATACTGTCTTGAATCTGCTGCTTGGCTTCTTTCAGGTTCGTGCCGGATTCAAACGTCACTGTCATCTGAGAAAAGTTATTGCCCGTTTCAGCCACTACATTTCGTTTCCCTTTGATGCCGGTTAATACCTTTTCAATGGGCTGTGTGACCTGTTCGTCCATACTGACGGCGTCCATACCGTTACCTACTGCCGAAATTGTAATATACGGCTGGTCTGCGGACGGCATAAGTTCCATTGGGATAGTGGTATAACTGAAAATGCCGAAGATAATTGAGGCAATTACGGAAAAAACGAGTGCTGGTCTATTCCGCAAAGCCCATTTAGTGAACCATGTCATAAATAACCTCCAGATATATAAAATTGTCAAACTAGGTAAATTGTACCATTAATTTCGAGGTATTTCATCAAAAATTGGAAAATTCATTAAATTAGTAAAGAAGAGAGTCTTTAAAATCACTTCAATTAACACGACCAGCCAAAATATTAAATTACCTAATGTGAGTATAGTTAATCGATATAATTTTTATTGGTCATACTAAAACATATTCTAAATGTAAAATAGTACGGAGGGAAAACATGCCACGAAAAGCTGCACAACTCGAGGACGCTTCTGATACAGAAACAAATGACCTTTTGCTAAATAACGAAAAAAACGAAGAGGAAATCGGTAACCTTAATCGTATGTTAGCAGCTGTATTGAATTATCTGTCAGATGATGAGGTAGTAGAGATAGATATCGAATACATTTTGGATAATACGGAAGGTCTTCGAGAATGGTGGGATCGATATCGAGAAAGCAACAGAAAAAAGATTGAGGAAGAAATCAAAAAATCTCTAAGTGAATTATCTTTGAAAGAACTTGAGAGAATCCGTGAACATATAAAAGAAAATCAGGATTGAATGTTACTATGTACAATTGTATCAACCTGTACATAGTAACATGTTTAATACTCAATTAAAGTGCTAATCGATATTTATCGATTGGCATTTTTATAATAAAAAAACAGATCCTTAGAGGATCTGTTTTACATGGTAAAATATATTACGCTTTTTGAACGTTAGCAGCTTGAGCTCCACGAGCACCTTGCTCAACGTCAAAAGTAACTTTTTGACCTTCGTCTAATGATTTGAATCCTTCAGACTGGATTGCAGAGAAATGTACGAATACGTCTTCTCCACCTTCGCGCTCGATAAATCCAAAACCTTTTTCTGCGTTAAACCATTTTACTGTACCTTGTTCCATAATTGTTGCCTCCTAGTGCGTAAACCACACAATGTGTTACTATCCTTGCCCAAAGTGATCATTAAGACGAAAAGTTAAACACTTATACAATCCTTTACACCGAACAAAAATAATTCTTCTTTAGTATAACCGATAATGGACTTGAAAGCAAATTAAAATAAATCGGTAAAAAATATGGCGGTAGAAATGATGTTGAAAAGTGCAGAGGAAAATAAGAAATAAAAATAGATATTTACAGGAAAAGTCCTCCAATAGGTCGAATTAATAAGTAAATGAAGGGGTTGACCCAATGAATAAGGACAGATTATTAAAAGATCTTCAGAAAGCAACTCGTGGAAACTTTTTTTCTATTGAAATTCCAACAGCTTCGAAGAACGATGAAAATATCATTCGAGAAATGGTTAATGAATTAGAAAAAGAAGGGAAAATCAAATTAAGAGAGTGTATTCCACGAGAATACTCCTTTTATTTACATGGGATAATTAAGTATTCATCAGAATAAAAGGTGTGCTTTCTTATGAAGGTTATTTTAAAAACATCAGCAGCCACACACTCCATGAATGTGTGGTTTTTTCAATTTCTCCCCAAAGTTTTTTAAAAGCATGAAACTAATTGAATGGTCAAAACGTCTAAAAAATGTAAGAAAATTGAAAAGAAAAATCTTTGGGAGAATCCTTAATTTGGAAGGTCTAAAGAACAGCAACGTGGGTAATAAGGTAACAACGAATAAAATTAATTTCTAATTTTGATTTTAAAAAGAATGAAACGGCTTGGCCATTCGTATAATCTTTTAGAGAAAAATAAGGGGGATGGAGATCCTTGGTTAAAAAAGCAATAGCTATTATTTTTGTGTTGGCAGCCCTTTTTGGAAATGTTACTTCTTCAGAAGCCCTTACCAATTCAAAACCTGTTACAGAAAAAGCAACAACCTATATTACTGGAATCAGTTTTAAGAGTACTAGAATGTACGGCCATTTTGATTATATCCAGTGGTTTTTAGGCAAGGAAGCAGATAAAGAGTTCCTAAAGGATTGCAAGTGCAGCAAGGAAATGCAAAATGCACCTGACGGCTACTGGATTCGAAATGTGAACCCTAAAATCCGCACATTCAGGATTTCAAATACAGCACAATATGTACTGCAGACACGTACAGGGGAAATCAAGTGGAATGAGAAAGTATCAAAATCTCAATTCCTGAATTTCTTAAAGAAGCGCAACCAGGATCACGTCATTCCATTCCACTTGGAAATAAAAGACGGAGTAGTGATAAAAATTACGGAACAATATATCCCTTAATTAATAGATTAAAAAAATGAGCCAGCATGGTTCATTTTTTTTGTGGCCAAACATACATTACTGTATTTGATGTATTGATCGAAAGGATGAGGATGGTGGGAATTCTCTATGATGCTAAAAGCAAGGTGTTCCACCTTCAAGGCAACGATGTAAGCTATGTCATGCAAATCGTAAAAAATGGTTATTTGGCGCATCTATATTGGGGGAAAAGGATTGAAAACTATGCTGGCAGCAATCCTCTTTCTTTTATTAACCGTACATTTTCTCCTAATCCAGATCCCAATGACCGCACTTTTTCACTAGATACTCTGCCACAGGAGTATCCAGTATACGGGAATACGGATTTCCGTTCACCCGCTTATCAAATACAGCTGGAAAACGGCTCAACGATTACGGAGTTGCGTTATAAAAGTCATAGCATATTTTCGGGAAAACCAAGGCTAGAAGGTCTTCCTGCCACCTATGTAGAGGAAAAAAGCGAAGCGCAGACACTTGAAGTCGTATTAGAGGATCTATTAATTGGATTGGAGGTTATCCTCACCTATACGATTTTCGAACACTTTAATACGATTTCCCGTTCTGTTCGTTTTGAAAATAAGGGCAGCAGTAAGCTGAAAATTCTTCGGGCTCTAAGCGCCAATGTAGATTTCCGTGATGCTCAATTTGATTTGCTGACACTTTATGGCTCTCATACAAATGAATGTAATATCGACAGGAAGCCAATTCGCCAGGGATTCAGTCCATTGAAAGCAGACGAGGGGCAAGCAGCCATCAGCATAATCCGTTTTTTGCGCTGCTTCGAAAGGATGCAAATGAGGACCATGGTGAGGTATTCGGATTTAGTTTTGTTTATAGTGGTAACTTTTTGGCGCAGGTTGAGGTAGACCAGTTCCAGACTGCACGAGCCTCTATCGGACTGAATCCGTTTGATTTTAGCTGGCTTCTTGAACCAAATGAAAGCTTCCAGTCTCCTGAAGCCATCATGGTTTACTCTTTCCAAGGCATAGGAGAAATGTCCCGTACGTTTCATGAGCTGTACCGCACGAGATTATGCAAAGGATTATACCGTGATCTAATACGGCCAATCCTGATTAATAATTGGGAAGCGACCTATTTTAAATTTACCGAAGAAAAAATAGTGACTCTTGCGAAAGAAGCAAGGGATGTCGGCATTGAGTTATTTGTGTTAGACGATGGGTGGTTCGGCAAAAGAAATAATGCTAAAAGCTCGCTTGGCGATTGGGTCGTCGATAAATGGAAGCTTCCTAACGGTCTGAGAGGTTTAAGCCGGAAAATTGGTACAATAGGGATGGAATTCGGGCTGTGGTTTGAACCCGAAATGGTTTCACCGGACAGTAAGCTATATCGCGCGCATCCCGATTGGTGCCTGCATGTTCCAAACCGAAGTCGTTCGGAGGGGAGAAGCCAGCTTGTACTGGACTTATCAAGACGTGAAGTATGTGATTATATTATTGAAGCTGTATCAAAAATTCTCACAAGCGCACCCATCAGTTATGTAAAGTGGGACATGAACCGCCATATGACTGAGGTCGGTTCGGCTGCATTACCTTCAGAGCGTCAGCGAGAAACGGCCCATCGGTATATACTGGGGCTTTATCGGGTCCTTGAAGAAATTACAGCGAGGTTTCCACACATATTATTCGAAAGTTGTTCGGGCGGCGGTGGCCGTTTTGATCTAGGAATGCTCTATTACATGCCTCAAACGTGGACAAGTGATAATACGGATGCCATATCCCGTTTAAAAATTCAATATGGTACTAGCCTTGTCTATCCTGCCATTACGATAGGCTCCCACGTATCAGCGGTTCCGAATCACCAGGTTCATCGAATGACCTCTCTATCCCTCAGGGGGAACGTAGCAATGTCGGGCAACTTGGGATATGAGCTAGATTTGACTAAGCTGTCAAAAGAAGAAAAGGAAGAAATCAAGCAGCAAATTAATTTTTATAAAGAAATTCGCCATCTTGTCCAATTCGGCCAGTTTTATCGGCTGATCAGCCCTTTTGAAGGAAATATGGCTGCATGGTCGTTTGTTTCAGAGGATCAACAAGAAGTTGTTGTCTGGTTATATAAAATACTCGCTCAGCCCAATGAACCATTATATTGCTTGCCACTGAAGGGATTGAATCCCGGCTTTCAATATGTACAAATCGAAACAGGAAAAGCTTTTGGCGGTGATGAATTAATGTACTCAGGACTGGCAATTCCAATTCAAAGAGGGGATTTTGCCAGTGCTTGCTGGCGATTTGAAAAAGTATAAAGATAATTCAATGTATAAGAATAATGGAGTATCCCATACTAACTTCAAAAGCGTAATGAGGTGAAGTGCAGGATGGAAAAGTGGAATGAACAAGGTGCTACGAACAATAATTTGCCACCGCAAACGATTCGGACTTCAAAGAAAATGATGGGCAGATCAAATGTGGAGCACGAGTTTTCAGAAGAATTGTCAGATGGGGCTGAACGGGATCTTTACATTCAAAAACAGGTTCGGGATATGATTGAATAAGAATGAGGGCGGTGGAAAAGTTACTTTTCCACTGCTCTTTTTATTCATATTACGAGTTTCTCGCGCGTTTTCGCAATAATCTCGCGTGTTTTTTAATTTTTCTCGCGGATTTCATCGTTTATTTCGCGGAATAGAGAAAGTTTCTCGCGCGTTTTCAAGATAATCTCGCGAATAGACGAAAAACGGTCACCTTGAAAAAGGTGCTTTGCAAGAAAAGATGGCACAGATCATTTCTCCATAACATACCCCCATTTTCAAATTGACGAATCGTACAGCCTTTCCTATACTTGTAAAAGTGACTAAAAGGGACAGGGTGAGACGATGGAATTCCAGGTTAACTATTTATCTTTTTATGTGATTCAGGTTGAGGGCAAAGGGGAGCAGGCAGATAAGCGCTACAAGCATTACCAGACGCTCGACAAAGAGGATTATGAAGATAGCCCTTTAAAGGATTTTCTGGACGGGGAATTTACGAAAATCGTCAAACGCAAGGTGGAGCGCCATCCGAAAACGGAGGAAGTACCGACGAAGATCGGTTATTTTATCGTTGAAGAGGGGCATGATTTAACGTCCAATCCGAATTATAATTTGTTTAATAAAGTCCGTTTTGCGGATACAAAAGAAATTTTTCAAAATGAAAGTGAACGATTTGTTTCTGCTTATATTGATACAAGTGCTGTCAGGGGCGGCGTGTTTTTGGTTGCCCAGGCAAAAATGAACCGGTATTTTGATGACCCGTTTGTGTTTATTTTAAAATGCGATTTCGAACCCAAGGTGGCATCCATTTCAGATGAGTCAACGCTGATCCGCCATGTTGAGATGGCAATTACGACTAAAAACATGAAGTCCATCCAATATCCTTATATGCCTGAGGAGGGAATGCTGGAGGAGCATGAATTGAAAATCAACCAGGCTTCACATGCACGCTACTTCGAGGATTTCCTTAAATATGTTGAGTACGGCCAATCCATGCCTGAAATCGTTAAAACACAGGTAATTGAAATGGTGAGAGGGCATATGGAGGAAGCGTTTGAGCCGGAAAGTGAGGAACGTGAACAGCTTGAAACGGCGATGGAGGTGTGGGCTTCCAGTGAAAAAAGAGAGCTGCAGGAAAGGTTCAACACAGAGCAGGTCGTAGAAGCGGCAGCACAGATTGTAGAGCAGACACCGGATCTCGAATTGAAAATGAAGCTGGACCATATTTCAGTGAGGGGACTGCTCGCTGATTTCGGTGATATCATCCATTTATCAAAAGTGAACGGTAAATATGTCCTTATGATCGAAGCGGATTCCGTCATTTTTGAAAAAGGATTTTCTCCAGTAGAATTTTTAAAACCTGACAGTATCGAAGATGTCATCGGCAAGATTCAGCGAAAAAAGGGGTAAATAAAAAGGGTGCATTTGCAGAAGAGCTGCAATGCACCTTTATTTTCGTCTAGGAAATTTTAAAATTAAATGGTGTGGATAACTTCTACAAGTTGTATTAATCTAGCTCCAGCCCCCAGCCCCTGGAGGTCATAAGCCAAATCACTCCAGAAATCAGGATTTCCTGCGTGATTCGTCTTATGCCTGTCGGGGCTAACCAGGGCGCTTGCGCTTTTTGTTCTTTATACCTTCACAATCTTATGCCCTGTTTTTCCCAAACATATAAAATTCCTTGTTTAAAGGATTGATATGTTTGGCCGAGCATGGAAAGTTTGTCATTAACAATAGAGCGGGCCATTTCTGCCGATACCGATATATATTGGCTCCACGCCCATTAATACCAGGGCTTCATGTATTTGCTGTAAGTGGAATGCGATTTCAGAATTCAATTCATCAGCTATACCTGAAAAATCAAAGAGGATAAATTCGATTTCGTGTTTTGAGCAATAGGTTAGTACTTTCTCTTCCATAAAATGAAGGCGGTCTTTTGACAGTGTTCCGAGTACTGGTATAAGGATAGAAGTATCTAAAGCCAGAGGAATGATAGGAGTGTCCAATTCCTGAATCTGTTTTTTTGTTTCTTGGATCTTTTTTTCATATTCGGTGACATCTTTCCATGTCAATATGTACCCTATTCGTTCACCATCATCACCGATCAACTGGTCAACAACGATGTTTGCTGAATAGGTTTTGAACAATGTAATATTCGCAAAATGAGGAAAAGGACCATGTTCCAAAATTTTCTTCTGTTTTCGCCGTGAAATTGATGTAAACTTTGCCCAATGAAATCTTCAGGATTTTCAATTTTGACATAGGGCCAAGCAGTTTTAAAAGTAATTTTGCCGAATGGTTTAGCCACACAATTTCATAGTTGGTATCAGCGATTAAAATATTTTCGCTTACTTTGTCCAGCAGCTGTCTAATGGTCTTATTTTGAAGAAATTCGATAGACATTGCGTACCTCTCCATTCTATTAACATTAAGGGTAATTATATAGGAGAAAATAATAGAGTACAATTTTGAGTGTGTAGAAACTTCAGAAAACAATATGAAGACATAGAAAAAGACGCCTGCTTTCGCAGGCGTCTTTGCGTATTGAGGCGAAAAACCACACGCCACATCGTGTGTCCCTAAAAGGGGCGTTTCTCGACTTACACAATTCAGCTCATCGCTTGATTAATATAACACGATTACTTACTAGTTACAAGAGGAATATTTTTGAAGGAATTCCTGGCGCTTTTCAGAATATATACTATAACACGAAGAAGAGGGGGAGTAGTATGAACAGAAAGGATATTTTTATAAAGCAATTAGCTTATACCAACAATGAGAATGGGTGGTTTGTTTCATTCGAAAATGCAGTCAAGGGGTTAACAGATGAAAATGTGACGTGGAAACCGAATGATTCAGCAAACTCTATCCAGGAAATCATCGTCCATTTGAATTTTTGGAACCGCCGTTATTTGAATCTTTTTGAAGGAAACGGTGTAAAAGCTTTTGAGGGGACGAATGATGTTACTTTTTCAAGCGAAGGTACAAAAAGCTGGGAGGAGGCAGCGGATGAATTTCGTTCAATAATGAAAAGATGGACTGCCGCTTTACAAGAAAGTACTGAGGAAAAACTGGATAGCCCTATAAGTGAAAACAGGGAAGATCCGTGGCATACGGCTCTCACCAATTTAACCATCCATAACGCCTATCATATTGGCCAAATCATCACGATCAGGAAACAGCAGGGCAGCTGGAATCCTGAAAACGGAGTTCATTGATCCATTCAAAAAGCATGCCCGTTCACAAAACGGTCCTGCTTTTTGTTCATCAATCCCCGTCTAAAAGGTTGAAGATTCCTCTTGCGATACTGCCTTCATCAACTGAGCCCCCTCTTGAAGGCATAGCCGCAAATACCCTGCTTGCGAGTCTGCTGAATGGGAGCGATTGAACCCAAACGGTGCCAGGGCCTCTTAATGTTGCAAAAAATAAGCCCTCTCCGCCGAACAATGCGGTTTTAACTCCTTTCACCATTTCGATGTTATAATCAACACCGCTCGTCATCGCCACTAAGCAGCCTGTATCCACGCGTAATACCTCTCCTGGAAGAAGCTCCTTCTTATGTATCGTCCCTCCGGCATGGACAAAAGCCATTCCGTCACCTTCGAGTTTTTGCATGATGAAGCCTTCACCGCCAAAGAAACCGGCGCCTAACTTACGCTGGAATTCAATTCCGACTGTTACACCTTTCGCAGCCGCTAAAAAAGCATCCTTCTGGCAGATGATTTTTCCACCAAGCTGGCTTAAATCCATCGGAATGATCTTCCCGGGATACGGTGAAGCAAAGGATACATGCTTCTTTCCATAGCCTTGATTGGTGAAGGTTGTCATAAACAGGCTTTCACCCGTTAACACACGTTTTCCGGCGCTGAAAAGCTTACCCATGAATCCACCGTTGCCGCCTGAACCATCTCCAAAAATGGTTTCCATTCCAATTCCGTCTTCCATCATCATTAAGCTGCCTGCTTCAGCGACTACGGTTTCCTGTGGATCTAATTCAACCTCAACGAACTGCATATCATCGCCATAAATTTTGTATTCGATTTCGTGGCTGTTCACCTTAAAACCTCCCTAATATGAATATAATTTCATTTTAAATCACTGTGCTTTTTTAAGCCATATTATTGTTTTACGGAATGGACCGTAAAAAATATTGAAATTTTTTTACAAATTTTGTAGTGGGTTTTCTGTTTTCATGCGTCTAATAATTGGAAATAAAATTCAACATAGAGAAATGGGAGGATTAAGTGATAACAGTTACAAATGTTAGCCATGACTTTGAAATAGGGAAAAAAGGCAGGATGACAGTGATCCCCGTGCTCAGGGATATATCTTTTACTGTCAGCAAGGGAGAGATTGTTACGATTGTCGGCAGGAGCGGTTCAGGGAAATCTACTCTTCTAAATTTAATCAGCGGATTCATTCGCCCGAACCAGGGTGAGATTTGGATAAATGGTGAAAATGTGTCAAGCCTGAACGAAGCGAAATTTGCTGATTTCAGGATTGAGAATCTCGGCTTTATTTTTCAAAGCTTTCAGCTGATTCCAAGCATGACGGCATTTCAAAATGTCGAACTGCCCTTGATCTTAAAAGGCATTGGGGAGAAGGAACGTCACGACAAAACGAAGGAAATGCTTGAAAAAGTCGGATTGTTAACGTACCAGGACCATTATCCAGGGGAATTGTCCGGAGGCCAGCAGCAACGAGTAAGCATTGCCCGGGCACTGATTGTCAATCCTCCGATTATTCTTGCAGATGAACCGACCGGAAGCCTGGACAGCGAAACGGAAGAAGATCTTTTACAATTTATTAAAGAATTAAATCACGATTTAGGAATTACATTTTTAATCATCACACACGATGAAAAAGTAGCGCAAATTGGACATCGGACAATTGAACTTCGGGATGGGCGGATTGCCGAGGGGGTAATTGTATGAAATTGAAAGATCAATTCCGGTTTGTCCGGCAAAATATGAAGAAAAATCGAACAAGGGTGTATATGACGGTTCTTGCGACTGCAATGGGATGCGCTTTTTTGATCGTGCTTGCCTCTGTTGGCTTTGGCCTTCAAAAGTCGATCGTGAAGGATATTATTGAGCGCCGGGTTGTGACAGCGATTGATGTTCACGGGAAGGAAGAAAGCAAAGGAAACTATAGGTCAATTACGGATAAGGATATCAGGGTTTTTAATAAAATAGAAAACGTCAAAGCGGTCACTAAAAGGAATATGGTTCAGCAGCCCACTACCTTTCAAACCGGAAATTTTCAGGTAGATACCCAAACGATCGCAGCCGAGTTCCAAGCTGAGACAAAAGCAGGCTTTGAACTTTCAAAAGGCCACCTACCGAAAAAGAAGGACGAAGTAGTCGTTGGCTATAATTTTTTGACTAATTTAGCTTCCAAGAATGCTAAACCGGAAGAGTTGTATGATGAAAAGGGCATCCTTAAGGATGAATATCGTTATAAAGGCAAGCTGCTTGGTGAAAAGCTTGAATTAACGATTAGACAAAACGAAAAAGGCAAAGTGAAGGAAAAAACATTTACCCTTACCGTTGCCGGTATCGGTGTAAAACCGACGAAAAAGTGGGTAGAAGACAGAAATGCCTATATTTCAGCAGCCCTGTTAAAAGAAATAGAGACGTTTACAGGTACATCCAAGGGAATGCTGCTGGACCCTAACTCCACTTCGGACCAGACCCCACCGATTGACTCTGGGACCTATGATGAAGTTAAGATTTATGCTAAAAATGCCGAGACTGTGCAGGGCATAACCGATGTATTGAAGGAGAAGAAATACGCTACCTATTCTGTCCTTAATGAATTAAAAGAAGTAAATCTTGTGTTTACAATTGTTAAAACAGGACTCATTTTTATTGGAACAATTGCTATTTTAATAGCCTCAATTGGAATCTACAATACGATGACAATGGCGGTCACAGAACGTGCACCGGATATAGGCATCATGAAGGCAATTGGGGCGAATCCCCGCACCATAAAAAGAATATTTTTATTGGAAAGCAGCTATATTGGATTGCTGGGGGCATTGATAGGCACCATTGTCTCGTACATAATCAGCTATGCTGTCAATTTTGCGCTGCCGATTGTCATTAAGAGTGCATTTGGGGAAAATGCCCCTGCTGATCTTACGTTTAGCCATATTCCGATAAGCCTTCCCATCATTTGCGTGACGATTTGTTATCTCGTCACCATTCTCTCGGGAATGAGACCTGCAAAGCGGGCAACACAGGTGGATGTATTAAAAGCGATGAGAAGAGAGGTATAACGAAATAATCAAAGCCAGCCCTGGATATTCGGCTGGCTTGATTGCATTTTTCTTATTCTCCTACGTCTGTTAATGTGTCACCCGCCTGGATATGATGGATTTTGATTGATTCGTCACTAACGAATTCTGACAGCTTTTCAGGTGTTCCAGTTAAAAAATCATAGCCAAAATGCATCGGGATGATTTCTTTTACTTGCAGGAGCTCGATGGCTTTTGCGGCTTCTCTCGGTCCCATCGTAAATACATCGCCAATTGGCAGGATGGTTGCACTAGGCTGGTAAAGCTCAGCGATTAAGGCCATATCTCCAAAAACATTCGTATCACCTGCATGATAAAGCGTGAAACCATTCTCAAAACGGATCACATAACCCATTGGCTCGCCGCCATATATGATTTGCCCATTTTCCACAAAGGCACCTGAGTGGTCAGCGTAAACAGCCGTAACTGACAAATTCCCAAGCTTTCTTGTGCCGCCTTTATTAATGGGAAGGACCTTTTGGACACCCCTTTGAATCAGCAGCTGGGCGAGTTCCCAGCCCGCCACCACTTCTGCACCTGTCGACTTTGCCAATTCAACGGCATCCTCAGCATGATCACGATGACCATGCGTCAAGAGAATGACGTCACAATCAAGAATATGCTCTTTATATGCCGGCGGGAAAAGCGGGTTATTATGGACCCAAGGATCGATTAACACTTTCCTGCCTTCAGGAGTAATCATATAAAAAGCACCAAATCCAAGCCAGGTAATCCGTAATTTTTCATTCTCCATTATTCATTCTCCTTTTCGTTGAAAAATTCATGGACAGTATCGAGCGCGTTCAGGGCAGTCGGAAATCCTGTGTAGAGAATTAATTGCATCATGATTTCTTTTATTTCTTCAGCTGTACATCCTGTATTCAATGCTGCCTGCAAATGGACCTTGAGCTGAGGAAGCTTCCCGGTTGCCGCTAGTGCAGTGAGGGTGACCATTTCACGTGTTTTTAAATCCAATTGAGGTCTTGAGTAAAAGTCGCCGAAGTATTCGGCAAGAAAAATACCTGCTTCTGGTGCGAAAGAGTCCAATTTAGCTTTTGTCCTGTGCGCTGGTAAACCGACTACCTCAGCCAGCAGCTTTAAGCCGCGTTCATATCTTGTTTCCATTTAATCAACCACTTCCTTTTTATAAATTAGTTAAAGAATAATGCTTAGAGTTGAATCTAAGTCAACACCCATTTATGATTAAGGAAAGGAATTTTTTAGGAGGGAGAAAATGTATTCAATTGGAGAGGCTGCAGCTAAGACCGGATTGTCTTCACATACGTTGAGATTTTATGAAAAAGAAGGAATAATTCCCTTGCCCAAAAGAATAAATGGTAAGGACAGGGATTATAGTGAGCAGGATGTGAAATTCATCCAATTCATCTGCAGCTTAAAGATCACTGGGATGAGTTTAATAGATATAAAGGAAATAGTGAAAGACGGCTGTATTATGGAAAAAGAAGTTCCCGCCATTTCAGCAATGCTAGTAAACAGGAAAGAAATTCTTCAGAAGCACTTACTAAAATTACGAAGCCAAAGAGACGAATTAGACGATATCATCACGATAACAGAAGAAAAATTAGGAATCTATGAAATGATGTTGAAAAACAATGAAGCTGCATCAAGCTGAAGTGACTGCAATTTTTAAATAGAAGGTGCCACAATGGAATTGGAATTATATATAAAATTAATAGAAGAAGAACTATTTCCTTTTATTGAGTTAAAAACAGAAAGTCCTTTTGACCCGATCATTGTAAAAAATGAATCGATTTCGTGGTCCACAATTGGAAGCGGGAATTATGCCGCAGTGTTCGTCCATCCCGCAAAACCAGAATGGGTGGTTAAGGTATATCGCCGCAGCCACGAGGAAATAAAAAAGGAAATAGAAGTTTACAAGAGAATTGGCGAGCATGAGGCTTATTCAACATTATACGCCTATGGTGATAACTATTTAATTTTAAAAAATCTTGAGGGGATTACACTTTTTAATGCCGTTATAAAGGGAGTCCAAATTCCCGAAAGCGTTATTAAGGATATTGATAAAGGGCTGAACTTTGCAAGGGAAATAGGGCTGAATCCCTTTGATATTCATGGCAAGAATGTGGTCATGCATAAGGGGAAGGGCTATATTGTCGATATCTCCGACTTTTATAAAAAAGGTTATTGCAGCAAATGGAATGATCTCAAAAAAGCGTATTTTAAAATATATAAGCCTTTCCTATATAAAATTCATCCGCCCATCCCGTTTGCTGTGGTGGATTCTGTCAGAAAGGGATACAGACTTTATAAGAAAACAAAAGCAAAGGGCAGAAACCTTTTCAATCAGAGTAGAAGAGATGCACAACTATAGCTACAACCGAGCCAGCAATCCTTTGCTGGTTTTACATATGGTTTTTTCATAAAAATTGATGGGGGTTAATGATGAATATTCACATTAGAAAAGAAGAACAAAAAGATCTATTTTAGAGTAGCAGAAATTCACGCCTTATCCTTTGAATACAGCATGAATATGGGAGAAGTGCCTCTCGTTGATGTACATCGGCATCGATTAGAATTTGATCCCGAATTATCACTCGTTGCAGAGGAGGATGGGAAAGTACTTGGCCATTGCCTTTTTACCCCTCATGAAATTTTTTTGAATGGCGAGACAATAAAAGCGGCCATTTTAGCGCAGATTGCAATAGACCCTGCCATGCAGAAAAAAGGTATTGGAGCCAAATTAATAGAAGAAGGCCATAAACGTTTAATAGATAAAGGGTTTGAGATGTCCATCCTGTTAGGGCACTCTGACTATTATCCGCGCTTTGGCTATCAGACGAACATGTTTGGTACGTGCTATCTTGAAATCCAGCGCGATTCCATACCTCCTCAACCAGAAGGAATTTCGGAAAGATGGGTAAAAGCTGACGATATACCATTTTTGAATTCAATCTGGGAAATGTGGTTTAACGATGTTGACCTGGCAATGAAACCTGGAAACAGTATAATCGACTGGATTAGTAATGACAAATCAACTGTTTCATCAGTTGTGACGAGGGATTCTGAAGCTATCGGCTATCTAAGGTATGCGAAAGAATTCCTGCACAAACCAACTTCCTTTTTAGCAAGGGATGAAAATTCAGCTTCAGAAATGCTTGCTTATATTAATGGAAAAAGCGAAGCGGTGTCGGAGCAGCCACTTTATTTACCGGTCCACCCAGATTCCTCAGCTGTAAGGAATTTATTAAAGGTATCATTTGAACATAAAATGAAAACATGGGAAGCAGCAATGATCAAAGAGTTAACTCCGAATCCATTGGTAAGCCAATATGTATCGGAAATAAAGGAAGGGTCAAGAACTTGCGGCTTAATTATCTGGCCTGTCGAGTTTGATGTTTGTTAGTGAAAGAGAAAATATATGTTAATAAAATGGCCAAACAGTCATCTGCTTGCCCTTCTTCTCATTCTGGTTTAAAGTAGGGGGGACAAAATATGAATTGCAGAGGTAACGTATATGAAAGCACTTGTGTTTGAAACTTTCGGTGATGCAGATGTTCTACAATATAAAGAAATTCCCGATCCATCATTTGGGCCAACCGATATACTTGTAAAAATGAAGGCGATCGGCCTAAATTTTGCGGATATTTACAGAAGGAAGGGGAATTATCATCTGGTGGGAAATCCCCCGTTCATTTTAGGCTATGAAGGAGCTGGGGTCGTTGAAAGCGTCGGTTCTGATGTCCAAGGGATAAAGCCTGGTGACAGAATCGCATTTGCAGATGTGCCACATGCAAATGCAGAGCTTGTCGCAGTGCCAGCAGATAAGGCTATACCACTTCCTGATTCCATTTCGTTTGAAACAGCGGCCTCATTATTGCTGCAGGGACTTACTGCTCAATATTTAACGAGTGACAGCTACCAGGTTCGAAAAGGAGATATGGTCCTTGTCCATGCTGCTGCAGGAGGCGTTGGCCAGCTGCTGATCCAAATTGCCAAAATACACGGTGCAAGAGTGATCGGCTTGACTTCATCCAAGGAAAAAGCAGAAATTGCTAAGAAGGCAGGAGCCGAATCCGTCTATCACTATAATGATGATTGGAATGAACAAGTATTATCTGCCACTGGCGGTAAAGGTGCCGATGTGGTGTATGAATCTGTAGGTTCGACGATTATGGACAGCTTTAAAGCGACCAGGACCGGCGGAACGGTTGTATTTTATGGAATGGCAGGTGGTGATCCTGCACCGATTGATCCGCGGATGCTGATGGATACCTCTAAAACTCTTACTGGAGGAGATCTATGGAATGTGCTGATTTCTCATGAAGAGCGTGTGATCCGTTCCAATCAACTGTTTAACTGGATTAATGAAGGGCAGCTTACTCTCGGAGACCCGGCGGTATTCCCTCTAAAGAACGGTGCAGAAGCGCATAAGTACCTTGAAAGCCGCAAGAGCACAGGAAAGATTCTTCTATTACCTTAAAAAGAAAATAGTTAGCTTTTAAACCGCATGATTCTGGGAATCGGCGGTTTATTTTTGTTTAACCTGTCCTTTTTGCTTCTTTCCCTATATATAAAAGGTGAAAGGAGGTGAGGGACAATGGCACAGGCAATATTGGAAGAAACAAAGCTTCGTTTGATTTTTGAAACAGGTGTAAACGAGAAAGGAGAGCCGGTTTTTAAGACAAAAACATTTAACAATGTTAAAAAGGAGGCGACTGCTGATCAGCTGCTAAAGGCAGCACAAGCGTTAGGATCGCTTTGCAATGATCCGCTAAGCTCAATCGGTAGAAATGACACCCTGGATATTATCGGGTAATTGAATGATAAATTAATAAGTTAGGAGGTGAAGAAAATGGCAAAAACATTGGAACTTCAATTTGTTACTGAAGCCGGTAAGCAAGTCAGGCTTACTATTGACAATCCAAAGGAGCCGATTGATCAGGCTGTAGTAAAACAGAAAATGGAAGAAATCATCGCTTCCGATATTTTTTATACCGGCAGTGGCAATTTCGCTACTGTTCAGGGGGCAAGGCTTGTTAATCGAAACGTAACAGAATACGCCATGGCGTAAGAAAGGGGAGGCTGGTGCAACGTACCAGTCTCTTTTTCAAAATAAAAAGAAAGGAGGAGGAACACTAAGTGGACCAAATTATTCCGTTCATTAGTGATGTCGGTTTTCCAATCATTGTAACCCTCTATCTTCTTTACAGAATTGAAGCCAAGCTTGATATGGTGGTTCAATCGATTCAAAGCCTGCCAGAAAAAATGAGGGAGAGAGCATAGGTTTTAGCAGTAGATTGATTATTCTAACCATTGACACAATAATCTGAAAATAGTAAAATATAAGAAGCCGTTACTCTTGTTAGATTTATGTAACTTGCTTATTCACAGTTCAACCACGTATGAATGAGGTAATGAATGTAAAACTAACTGCGATGTAATTTGGTGAATTTTACACATGGCTTGTGCAAGCCAATAGGAGGATTTTTTTACATGAAAAACGGTAAAGTAAAATGGTTTAATTCAGAAAAAGGATTTGGATTTATCGAAGCTGAAGACGGAAACGATGTATTCGTTCACTATTCTGCAATCCAAACTGAAGGTTTCAAAACTCTAGAAGAAGGTCAAGAAGTTTCTTTCGAAGTTGTTGAAGGAGCTCGTGGACCACAAGCAGCTAACGTAACTAAATTATAATATTGACTTTTTCAAACAGCCTGCCAATTATGGTCGGCTGTTTTTTATTTTCCTAAAAATAGAATAACCGCCGGTAGTTTTCCGGCGGTCGTCAGAAGAAATAGAAGGTTCTATTTGTCTTCTGAATACTTTCTCCTTAATCTTCGTTGAAAAGCCTCAGCGATACCATATTACCGTCTCTCCAATGCCTGGATCTGCACTTAAAGAATTGAGCCCTCGCTCTTGTTGTGCGCCTGCAGCGTTTCGAAGAACGACGGGTGGAGCGTCGAGTGGATCTGCGAGTAGAGCGCCGAGTGGACCTGCGAGTAGAGCGCCGAGTGGACCTGCGAGTAGAGCGCCGAGTGGATCTGCGAGTAGAGCGCCGAGTGGACCTGCGAGTAGAGCGCCGAGTGGACCTGCGAGTAGAGCGTCGAGTGGATCTGCGAGTAGAGCGCCGAGTGGACCTGCGAGTAGAGCGTCGAGTGGATCTGCGAGTAGAGCGCCGAGTGGACCTGCGAGTAGAGCGTCGAGTGGACCTGCGAGTAGAGCGTCGAGTGGATCTGCGAGTAGAGCGTCGAGTGGATCTGCGAGTAGAACGTCGAGTGGATCTGCGAGTAGAGCGTCGAGTGGACCGGCGGGTAGAGCGTCGAGTGGACCTGCGAGTAGAGCGTCGAGTGGATCTGCGGGTAGAGCGTCGAGTGGATCTGCGAGTAGAGCGTCGAGTAGAGCGTCGAGTGGACCTGCGAGTAGTCCGGCGGGTGGTTCTGCGAGTGGTCCTGCGAGTGGTCCGGCGGGTGGTTCTGCGAGTAGTCCGACGAGTGCTTCGGCAAGTAGTGCAGCGAGTAGTTGTGCGGAGATTAGATCTGCGAGTAGTGCAGCGAGTGGTTCTGCGAGTAGTACAGCGAGTAGTCCTTCGTGTAGTGCGGCGAGTAGTCCTGCGGGTAGTACGTCGTCTAGACCTTCGACGGAGGATACTAGGATCCTGGAACATGAAATCGCCAAAGCCGCCTCTTCTCACTTCATCTGCAGCGTTTTGAATTTCCCTCTGGGAAATGGTTTTCTCCATTTCTTAAAACCTCCTATAAATTTAAGATGGGAATTGGGGAATGTGTACCCCATAGACCCGTCTTTGTTATTAATCTACGCATTTACCATTGAATTGGTATGAGGCATTTGCGTATTTGTACAAAATGTTGAAGGCATAATGTGCCATCCGCCCTTACTTTTTCATAGTTATAAGGGAAGGGGTGATTTACCTATGGATAAAAATAATGGAATCCCAATATATCAGCTATTTATCAATCCTATGGATCTTAAAGAATTAAAACGTGATATTTGGTGTGATGATCCTCTCCCGGCTCAATTAAAGGCAGAAGGGAAAAGGCTGGAGATTGACATTCGTTACCGAGGATCCCATATCCGTGATTTCAAAAAAAAATCCTATCAAGTTTCATTTTTCAAACCGAACACATTCAAGGGTTCAAAAGAAATTCATTTAAATGCTGAATACAAAGATCCATCTTTAATCCGAAATAAATTATCGTTTGATTTCTTTTCGGAAATCGGCTGCCTAGCACCAAGGTCCAGACATGTTCTGTTAAAACTAAATGGGGTTATTCAAGGTGTATATCTGGAAATTGAATCAGTGGAGGAAAATTTTTTGAAGAGTCGAAATTTGCCTGACGGGGCTATATTTTATGCGGTGGATGGAGATGCGAATTTTTCGTTGATGAGCGATTTGGATAAAGAAACGAAAAAATCACTTGATCTAGGATATGAACGGAAAGTAGGCACTGAAAACGATGATTTTTATCTTCAGGAAATGATTTACAAAATAAATACAATCACACGTGCTGACTTTGAAAAAGAGGTTACCAGGTATATAAACGTTGAGCGTTATATGAAATGGATGGCAGGGGTTGTTCTGACACAAAACTATGATGGCTTTGTTCATAATTATTCCTTATACAGGGATGGCGATACAGGTCTGTTTGAAGTTATGCCGTGGGATTATGATGCAACATGGGGAAGGGATGTAAATGGAAAATTCATGGATGCTGATTATGTCAGAATAGAGGGTTTTAATACGTTGACCGCACGCATTCTTGATGTGGGCAATTTTCGAAAGAGGTACCGTGAATTGCTTCAATCCGTTCTTGAGCAACAATTCACCGTGGAATTTTTAAAACCAAGAGTCGAAAAGCTACATCAAGCAATCCGGCCATCCTTATTACTTGATCCGTATAAGAAGGATAAAATCGATAAATTTGATCAGGAGCCAGATTTCATTTATTCATACATTGAAAAGCGAAACAGCTATTTAAAAAGCAAACTATATAAATTAGACTAGCAGAAATATAGGCAAACGCTGAATTTTTGTTAATTTGGGCGTATACACAGGTTCCATGTCCTCCCATGATACGTATATATGCAGTATAAATCACCATTAAAGTTAAGTAGAAACAGGAGGATAAATATGGCGAAAGATAAATCGAGTAGAGATGAAGGTCAACAGTCATTTCATTCATTTCTTATGGCATTAAAAGGGAAAACCGTAACCATTTATCGGGGTGGTCCTGAATCAAAGACTGGAAAATTATTGGATGTACAAGAAGACTATATTACTCTGTACGCACAGGAAAATAATCAGAACCAAAATCAGGCACAGAACCAAATTCAGACAGTTGAGCAACTCCAAAACGAAGAAAATAAAAAACAAAATAAAATAGTATACTACCAGGTTCAACATGTAAAAAGCATTATTGAAGACACAAAATCAAACTCAATACAGGTGATGGATGCAGGTGACGAGGAGATTGGATGTCTTGAAGCAAATAATTTTACAGGTGTATTGGCACAAATGATGGATGAAAACATCCAAATTAATCAGGGTGGCCCTGAATCAAAGCAAGGAAAACTAGTGGGCTTATCAGGGGATTTTTTGGTTCTATTCACAGATGATGATGGTATCGTCTATATCAATACCCATCATGTGAAGAGTGTTTCAAAAAATATTAAGAACAATCAGAATGAGTTGCTAGAAGAAGCCGTTGTAATACCTAAATGGGTAAAAGCAGAATATTTCCATGATGTATTCAGATGCTTTTCACACCAATGGGTATCCATTAACCGAGGTGGTCCTGAAGCCATGGAGGGAGTGCTTGTAGAAAATGCAGGCGGCCACTATACGCTTGTAAATAATCAGGAAGTAATGAGAATCCATCCTTACCATATTAAAAGCATCAACTGCGGCCGAAAGGATCTTTAAAACAAAATAAACAGGAAAATAAGCAAGAGAACGCACAAGAAGAATCTGTGGAAAATAAATCGGAAGAGAACTCAAGCTCTGAAGAAAGCTCAAGCTCAAGTTCAAGCTCAAGCTCTGAACATAAAAGGTCATCTAGACGCAAAAGTACTGGTAGGAAGCGCAGACGCCATTCGAGCCGTGAAAATGTCACTAAGACGATCGACTATCACTGGAAGGGTTAAAAAATGTTTCTTTTTCGTCACATTTGACTCATTATCTGTTGGAGGTGCATTAGTCGTTCAAGCTGGTGCACCATTTTCCTATAAAAAACTTAGGAAAGGAGGATAATAATTGAATGGATTAAAATCAATGCTTGGAATGGAAGTAGAACTGGAAATCTCAGGGAAAACTATTTTCAGCGGGATTCTCATTGATATGGGACTCGATATGCTGGTTTTATATAATGGAACTAAATTCTTATATATTCCGATTAACCATATGCACAGCATAAAGAAGAAACTGGAGCCGGAAATTTTTGAAGAACCTCCCAAAAATCTGCCTATCCAAAATCCGGTCGAAACTGGACTCTCCTATCGTAAAACGCTGAATAATGCAAAAGGTCAGTTTTTGGAAATATTTGTGACAGGTAATCGATCTATCCACGGCTATATTACGAGTGTGATGAATGATTATATTGTGTTCTATTCACCTGTTTATAAAACGATGTTTATATCGATGCAGCATTTAAAATGGCTTACGCCCTACAACAGCCATCTGACTCCCTATACCTTGAGCAATGAGAGTCTGCCTGTTGTTCCATCGAACATTCCCATCATGAGAACCTTTGAAGAACAATTACAGAAAAATCAAGGCCAGCTCATTGTTTTTGATATGGGGGACAATCCTGACAAGGTCGGATTATTGAAATCAATCTCGAATAATATCGTACATCTTATTACAGCTGACGGAGAGTCAGCCTTTTGGAAGCTTTATCACCTTAAATCAGTACATTTGCCATAATATGTTTATAGAAACATTCCTTTTCAATCGTAAAAGGGATGTTTTTTTGTTTGTCCTGAAATCAATAAAATAAGAAGGCTGCCCTTTAAGGCAGCCAATAATTTTTATTCTGTTAAGAAAAATAATTTTATCCAGAAATACAGACAAAGTAGCGTGAAGAAAACGGTTGGCGGGATCACAATAAATGTCACTCTTATATAATGGCTCCATTTGATTTTGACGCGTTCTTTTTTTAAAATATGCATCCAAATGAGAGTAGCGAGTGTTCCAATTGGGAGCAAAAGCGATCCGATATCACTGCCAACTATATTCGCGAGGTAAATCGTTTTTAGCATGATGGGTGATAGGTTCATTTCCGTTAGGCTGATCGTCCCTACCATGAGGGCTGGATGGTTATTAAAGATATTGGATAGAATCGTCACAAGCGTTCCCATGATAAAGCTTGCTTGAAATAATCCTCCTGATACAACTGGCTCCAAATTCTGTACAAGCCAGTTGGTTAATCCGATATTATGCAAGCCATATATAATGACATACATATTAAAGGCGAAAATAAAGATATGCCATGGAGTCTTTTTAATGACATCCAGCGGATTGAGCTTAAGGTAGACCCACCTCCATCCCAACAGTACAACTGAGCCGAAAACTGCGACTATTGGTACCGGGAAATCGAAATAGGAAGCCAGAAATAGCGCGGCACGTACAAAGAAAACAAAAACCAATACAGAAATCATGACGCGTGTCTTTTTTCTTGACTGGGATTGGCTAGGTCTCGACTGAAGAGGATGGTATCTTCCGGATGTTAGAAGAAGGGTGCTTTGTATAGGGCGAAGCTTAATGGGAATTTCTTTATAAAATACAGCAAATAGCAGGATGGCCAGCAATAGTAAACCGAGAACTCCCGGAACGAAAAACATAACCGTTTGGAGATAAAGGCTCATGCCTATGATTTTAAGAGAAATTAAATTTACGATATTGCTTACACCAATAGGAGCGCTGGAAGCAGTTGCAATTAATGCTCCACTAATTAAATAAGGAAGCTTCTGATGATTTTTTAAACCTAGGCGTGATAGTAACAGCAGTAGAATCGGAGTGGTAATAAGAATGCTTCCGTCATTATTAAAAAACATGGTCATTAGAAAGCAAAGAATGTTGGTTAACCAAAATAGCCTTCTGCCTGAACCCTTTGAAATCTCGTGTATTTTTGCGGCCGTCCAATGAAAAAAGCCGAAGCTTTCAAGGGAGATGGCCATAACCATTGTCGCAATAATTGTAATGGCAGCTCCTGTCACTTTCGAGCTAATATCAGCTAGATCAGCGGTTGTAACTGTTCCGCATAAAAAGATAAGAACAGCTCCTAGTGTTGTCGGTACTGCTTCATTTAGACCCCTTGGGCGCCATAGGACAAGAACCATTGTTAAAAAAGAGAAAACCGTGAACCCTACAGCGAATTGATTCATATATTCACCTCAATTCTTTTTTTTAGTAGGCTTTTACCCCCTGACGATTGTCTAATAGATATATTTGTACTGTATGTATACGTAACATGCAGGGAAGTTGTACTAAACGTTTGAATCAGTTTTCTAAAATTCCATGAATAACCTAGTTCCAGGCGCCTTCCAGTTTTATGGATGGTGCCTGGCACCTATATTGTTGATATAATAGATTAAGTGAGTTTAGAGGAAGAGGGTGCTAAAGCATGAAATTCATTCATACAGCAGACTGGCATTTAGGTAAGCTGGTGCACGGGGTTTATATGACGGCCGATCAAAGGGAGGTCTTGAATCAGTTTGTTGAGGTAGTGGCAGACGAAAAGCCTGATGCAGTCGTCATTGCCGGCGACTTATATGATCGCTCTGTTCCTCCTACCGATGCGGTCGAACTTCTTGATGAAATTCTCTTTAAGATTAATGTGGAGCTGAAAACGCCGGTTATCTCGATTGCTGGAAATCATGATAGTGCAGAACGGCTATCATTTGGAAGCTCCTGGTACAAGCACAGCCAATTCTTTTTATCTGGTAAACTATCAGCCGATTTTAGGCCAGTAAATATAAATGGGGTCAATTTTTATCTCGTTCCTTATGCAGAACCAGGAATTGTCAGGCAGTTGTTACAAGACGACAGCATCCATTCCCATCAGGATGCGATGAAAGCGGTCATCGGAAAAATTGAGGAAAATCTCAATCCGAACGAGCCCAATGTGTTTGTCGGACATGCGTTCGTTTTAGGCGGTGCAGTTTCGGATTCTGAGCGGACCTTGTCTGTTGGGGCTTCAGGCTGTGTTCATACGGATCTATTTGCTCCGTTTGCCTATACAGCACTTGGCCATTTGCACAGCCCGGACGCAATTCGCCATGACAGTATCAAGTATTCTGGTTCGTTGTTAAAATACTCCTTCTCGGAAGCAAAACATACAAAGTCGATTTCCATTATCGAGATGAATGATAATGGCACATTCGAGCTCCGCCGCCGTTCACTTGCGCCAAAGCAGGATATGAGGGAGCTTGAAGGACATCTGGAAGAGCTCCTTGACCCTTCCTTTTATGAAAAAGAGAAAGTGGACGATTATTTAAAAATTACCCTTCTTGATGATGGGCCTTAATCGATCCGATTAATAAGCTGCGGCAGGTTTATAAAAATGTACTCCACCTGGACCGGAAAATTGATTTGGTGGATATGAGAAAGAAACAATCCTACTCTGCAGTGAAGAGTGAGAAAAAGTCAGAACTTGAGTTATTCGAACAATTTTACCAGGAGATGACAACCTCAGACTTTTCGAATGAAAAAAGAGTTGTAATGGCTGAAATGATTGATAAAGTCTTGAGGGAGGATGTCCTGAAATGAAACCAATAAAATTAACCATGAAGGCGTTCGGACCATATGCCGAAACGGAAACAATTGATTTTACAGAGCTGGGAAGCCGAACGATGTTTGTGATCTCAGGGAAGACGGGTTCAGGAAAGACAACCATTTTTGATGCCATCAGTTATGCGATTTATGGAAAAGCTAGCGGGGAGGATCGAAATGGACCGGAGCTAAGAAGCCAATTTGCCAGGGATGATCATGAAACCGAGGTGTCACTCGAATTTTCACTAAGAAATAAAATGTACCATATCATCCGAGCCCCTCAACAGGAACGTAAAAAGAAATCAGGAGATGGCGTTACAACTATTGGTGCAAGGGCAGAGCTTTATGCATGGAGTGACGATGGGGAGAAGCTTCTGATAGGCTCAAAGGTGAATGAAGTTGAGGAAAAGATTAAGGAAGTCATGCTGATTGACAGCAATCAATTTAGGCAAATCCTGATGATCCCTCAGGGAGAGTTTCGCAAGCTGCTTACCTCGGACAGTAAAGACAAGGAAGTTATTTTGCAGCGGCTCTTTCACACACAAATATATAAAATGGTCGAAGAAAAACTGAAGCTGGAAGCTGCTGCTCTTAAAAAGACAGTGGAAGACCAGGTAAATGAAAGAAACGAGGCCATTCACAGAATCCATGCATTTTTCAATGAGGAACTAAAGAAGTATCTGGAAGCCGGCAGTACCAACGATCTGATTATCTTGCCGCTTTTGATAGAAGAGATTTCAGCTATGGCTGAAAAGCTAGAGGAATCAAATGATAAGGTAAATGCAAAAAAAAGCGAACGTGATAAGCTTTTAAGAAAACATGAGGAAGCCAAAGCGGTCGTCAAACAGTTTACTACTATAGAAGAATTAAAGGCTAAAAAAGAAATGCTCGAGGCACAGGCAGAGGTGTTCGTTCAGAAAGAAGTCGAGGTAAAAAATGCGCTAAAGGCAAATCTTCTTGCCAGCCAGGAAGAGCTATGCCACCGCCTTAAACACGATCTTACACAGGCTCAGAAAAACGAGGAAAACGTCAGGTTGAACCAAGAAATTCTCGAGCAGAAGCTAAGGCAGTGTGAAGCGGATTTTGAGAAAGAAACGGCACGCGAGCAGGAGCGGATTGCTGCTGCAGATGAATGCATCCGCCTGCAGAGTATGAAGCAGGACGTTTATTCTTTTGCTGAAATCAAAAAGCAGGCTGATACACTCAAAGCTCAACTAAAAGAAAAAACTTCCCTTTTAGAAAAAGCGAATAAAGCGTTGCAGGAGGGTGAGCGCGCCTCCAATCGCTCCAGGGAAAAAAGGAACAAATTGATCAGGCGCAGCTTATTTTTTCCGAGAATAAGAGGCAATCCTCCGAGCTTGAATATGAATGGAACCTGCTTTTGAAATATGAGAACGCCCTGAAAGAGTTTAAAAAGGCGCATAAAGGTTATGAGGCGAAAAGCGGGATTTATGAAGCAGAAACTGCACGCCTTAATGATGCAAAAGCCCTTGTAGAAGAGCTTGAGCAAAAATGGCGGAGCGGTCAGGCATCGATATTGGCATCTAGCCTAATCAGCGGCGAAGCCTGCCCGGTCTGTGGTTCTGAACACCATCCAACACCTGCGCATACATCAAGTGAGTTTTTTTTGGATGAGGCTGATTTAAAAGAAGCCAAAGCACAGGCAGCAACTATTGAGAAACTAAAAATGAATGCTGAATCTGCCTTTTTCGAAGCAAAATCTGCAAGCACCAGTGCTGAGAAAGAGGCTGAGTCAAAACTTCATGAAATTACCCAATTGCGTGACGGGTTCAAGGAAGAGGATTTGCCAAATGCGAAGGCAGATATTCTTGCCAAACGGGAAGGACTGTCAAGTCAGCAAGCCCAATTGTCTCAGACCATTCAACTGCTCGAACAGGTAAAGGTTGAATTGGAGAAACGTGCCGTTGAAAATGCAAAGGTAAGGGATTCCATCCAGCAATACTCTCATCAGGTCAATGAGTTGACTGTATCACATACCCAGCAGCAGACAAATGTGGACAGGATGGTTGTAAGTATTCCCGAAAACCTCCGATCCATCGAAACCTTTGAAAGGGAAATGAGTGAAGCGGTAAAGCGACAGGATGATTTAAAGAAAAGCCTGGAAGCTTCCCAAAAAGCGCTTGTTGAGTCCAAGGAAAGGTTTGGTGCGGAAGCAGCCCGCCTTGAAGAGGCAGTAAAGCTTGTTAAAGACCGTCAGACAAGCCTTGAAACAGAACGAGAAACCTTTAAATCCAATATGGCAAAACAGGGCTTTGAGACATATCGCTTATATGAGGAAGCGAAAAAAACAGAGGCAGAGCTTAATCGGATGGAAAATGAAATCCGTTCCTACCGGGAACAATTGCGTTCCGTTTCTGATCAGTTCGAGCAATTATCATTACTTTTAAAAGAAGTGAAAATGCCTGATTTGAAACAGCTGGAAGAGGAGCTTCAGGTTTTGACAAATGAAGTGAACCATCTTGAGGGAGAGCAACGCGAGCTGTTTATAAAGAAACGGGACAATCAGGAAATTTTAGAAAAAATTAAGCGATTAAATGAGCAAATGAAGGCAATGGAGGAGCGGTATAAAACGGTGGGGCATCTTTATGATATATCGAAGGGCCAGAACCGGTTTAGAATTTCATTTGAACGATTCGTCCTCGCCTCGTTTTTGGATGACATTCTTCAGGAAGCCAATTTACGGCTTCAGAAAATGACGAGCGGCAGATACAGGATGCTGAGGAAGACGGATAAAGCAAAGGGGAATGTACAAAGCGGACTCGAATTGCTGGTGTTTGACCAGTACACAGGACAGGAGCGGCATGTGAAAACATTGTCAGGCGGTGAAAGCTTTAAAGCGGCACTTTCACTTGCATTGGGATTAGCAGATGTTGTCCAGAATTATGCTGGCGGTGTTTCGCTTGAAACCATGTTCATTGATGAAGGCTTCGGAACCCTTGACCCTGAATCGCTGGACCAGGCGATTGAATCGCTTATCGACATCCAAAGCAGCGGACGTCTTGTAGGAATCATATCACATGTACCTGAACTAAAAGAGCGAATTGATGCGAGACTTGAAGTAACAGCGGATCAAGCTGGAAGCAGAACAGAATTTTTATTTACGAATTGATAAGGAACCGGTTCCCTTCAAAGGGCCGGTTTTTATTGTGCAGATTGAGAATAATTAACAGCTAGAGGGTCAAAATAAGAGAGAAAATCGTGAAATGGTAAAAAAGGGGAGGGAAATGATGTCACTTGCAATATGTGTTTTTCTTACCTGGGTGGTGATGATAGTTTTTTCCCTTATACCAAAGAAATTAACTGAATTAGAGATGGTATTTTTGTTCTTTGTGAATACCATATTCCAGCTAAGTATCTTTACCATAATACATATAGATATAAGATGGTTTACGATTAGCCGTGAACCGGAAAAATCATTTGCGGACCTCACACTGCGCTTACTCTTAATCCCGCTTGTTTTTGTCATTTCAAGCAATATATTGTTATCTTCCTCTAAGTTATTGAAGTGGGGAAGCCATATCATGATCATGCTGTTCTTTGCTGGGCTGCAAATACTATTACAAAAATTAGGTGTCCTTAAACTCCTTCATTGGAATTTATTTTATACGATATTAATGTTTTTAAGTTATACAGTCTTTTCCAGATTCATGGCATGGTTTATCATGAAAGGCCGGACGGGGAGATGTGGGGAGTACATGAAAGAGCAAGTGTATGATCATCATTTCAATTTGAATGAGTGGTTCATTATTGGCGGTCTAATCATTGGGATTTCGATTATGCTTTTTTTGCCAAAACGATTCCCGAGGAACACTTCCATTCTTTTTTTTACATGTGGTGTATATAGCGGCTTTTTTTTCGATCATTCGCTCAGTGTTCAGCCCGTGAGTTTTTATGATGTAAATGATAGCTCCTCTTATCAGTTTATGGATTTTCTTTCTTACCTATCTTATGGCCCAATCAGCTATTTCTTTTTCTATTTTTACGACCGTCTGCGGCCTTCCTCCAGCCTTTTCTATATTCTTATCTGGTCTCTTATTAGTATAGTCTTGGAGGGGTGTGCTGTTAAAGCAGGTGTGTTCCACTACAGATTCGGTTACAAATTATATTATTCCTTCCCAATCTACTTGTTGGTAAAAAGCTGCTGGCTTTATTTATACTATCGGGTCCATGGAAATGTAACTAAGAAAGCGGGCTCTGCTTACAGCTAAAACAACGGGTCCTTCTGGCAAGAAGGACCCGTTGTTTATTAAAATAATATAATATATGCAATTGCAGCCGCTATGAAACGGTAAATCGCAAATGGTGTTAGCTTCACTTTTGACAATAGCTTTAGGAAAGAAACAATGGCAATCATTGCGACGACAAAAGAAGTAACGAATCCGATCAGGAAGATTCCTGTATCATTTGTAGATAGGGAATGATAGCTATCCAGCAAATCAAGACCGCTTGCAGCCACCATCATGGGAACAGCGACTAGAAACGTAAATTCTGCAGATGCTTTATGGTTTACACCAAGCAGGATCCCTCCGGCAATGGTAGCGCCTGAGCGGGAAAAGCCGGGGAATAGGCCAGACATTGAAAAAGCCCGATTCCAAATGCCTGCTTATAGGTGATCTTGTCGAGTGTATCAGCCGTGACATTTGCTTTTTTCTTTTCTGCAAAAATCATGAATATGCCGCCGAGGACAAGTGCCCAAACGACTGTCTTATAAGAAAAGAGATATTCCTTAATGAAATTATGAAGAAGAAGTCCCAAAACAACGGCAGGAATCATGGCCAAAATAATATGGATTAAATTCAGCTCGGATTTTTTAAATTTAAATATAGATAATAATCTTTTCCAATATAAAACGACTACGGCTAAAATGGCCCCAAGTTGAATGATAACTTCAAAGGTTTTCGCTTTTTCACTGGTAAAATGCAATAATTCTCCGGTTAGTATCAAATGGCCTGTAGAGGAAACTGGAATATATTCTGTCAAACCTTCCACAATTCCCATTATAAATGCAATAATATTTTCAGACATTTTTACACCTCTTTATAGTTGTACTTCACAAAGTTTTATTATAGGTGAAAAAATTGAAAAAAGAAAATAAAATAAGATGAAAAATGGATTAAAATTGTTGCAGTAAATCGAATCCTGTAAAAAAAGCATGCCTGATAAATCAGAGGCATGCTCGATTGTTACGCTTTTAATGTTTCCATCTGAGGGATGGATTTGAAAAAACATTTCATTAATGGAGGAGTTACAATCGTTGTAATCAGGACCACGACAACCAGGACAGCAAATAAATCCTGGCTCAGAAGCTGGGACTCTAAGCCTATTGCGGCGATAATCAGAGCGACTTCGCCACGGGAAACCATTGCTGCCCCGATACCGAGCGAGCTGTTCAAGCCGAAGCCTCCTGCTTTTGCTCCAAGCGATGCGCCAATTAGTTTTGTCAGTATGGCTAATATGCTTAAAAGAACGATTTTACCCAAATTCTCAGTGATACCTGCAAATTGTGCCGTAATCCCAATCGAAGCAAAGAAGACGGGTACAAAGACAGAGTAACTAATGGCCTCCACTTTTTCAAAAACTTCATGCTTGAATTTTGTCACGCTTATGGATACACCTGCTATATACGCTCCTATGATAGCCGCGACTCCTGTATATTCAGCCATATAGGCAAAAACAAAACAAATAATTAGGGCTGATGAGATGACAGTTTCCGTCACCTTCAATGAAGAAAACTTTTGCAGAAACCACGGAACGGCTTTCCAGGAGGCCGAAATAGCAACGCCAAAGAATGCGACTTTCTTTAAAATAACGGTTGTTAAATTGACATCTCCGCCTGCGAAACTCATCAAGAAAGCTAAAGCAATGATAACAAGCACATCATCAATTACCGCAGCCCCCAGTATGGTTGTACCTTCACGCGTCTTTAATTGATTCATTTCCTTAAGTGCCTGGACGGAAATACTTACACTCGTTGCTGAAAGCAATAAGCCAAGGAACCAGGATTGAATTATAGAAAGATTCATCATTGTTCCGGCAAAGTAGCCTACTACGAGGGGAACAAAGATCCCACCTAAACCCACAAAGGTGGAGGCTTTACCTGTGCGTTTGAATTCTTCGATATCCGTTTCCAGCCCTGCGATAAACATCAGCAATATCACACCGATCTGGCTGAATTCCGCTAGAGTTTCAGTATCATTCACGAGCCCTAAAACGGATGGGCCAAGTACAATCCCGATAAGGAGTTTTCCGAGAACAGAGGGCTGCCCCAGTCTCACGCTCAGGCTTCCTGCGATTTTTGTAGCAATCAAAATAATGGCTAATTGAAGTATTAACATTGTATTCCCGCCTTTCATGATTAAAAAAACACAAAAAAAGCCTGTTACCAAAGGACATAATAATCCCTTGGTGACAGGCTCCTCCAAGTTCTAGCTTTTATAATTACACCTATTATACCATATTTCTGTTAAAAATTCACCTTATAATTAGGGAGTGATAAACTCCTGGATGGAGCGCCTCTTTTCATCATACCTCTCCGAATAATTTCCGGAAGTATACTTAGAGATGGTGCTTCGCCAAAAGGCCTGGGCAGGATGGTTTTTCTCGATTTGAGTTATGTGCCATTTACCAGGAAAACGTTTGAACAATTCTACGGCCGCAATCCTTCCATAACCCTTTCCGGAAAACTTTCGCAGGATGAAAAATTCCAATATTGTATTTGGCTCATCATCATGCATGCTTTCCACCATTGCAAAGCCGATCAGCTCATCCTCAAGCTTGAAAAGAAACGCATGATGGCAGTGACTGGTCCAATAAGTTGATAAATCAAAGGGCTTATAAGTGCCGTTTTCTTCCAGTTTGATAGCAGGAATGTATTGGCTGAATTCATAAATATAAAACTGCATGATGTTATGTAAGGTAGGTTCATCGGTTTGTTGTGCTTTTTCAATCGTAATCATATTTTTCTCTCCCCGTTTTTACTAAAAAACAAATTCAATAACTTGTTTCATTTTTCCTTCTTTTGGTGAAGTTCACCTTCCCGTATCAACGTTGGTTTGAACTTTTAGTAAAAGGGCTATGTTAAAAAGAAATAATAACTATCATTTCTTTTTAACATAGAGAGGGGATCACCATATGAAATCAGTATATGGTTTAATGACAAACACAGGAAATGGGGACGAATTTCTGTATGATTTAGGAGTATGGGAAACGGAAGATGCAGCAGCTGCCTATTTAAAAGAGGAAATGCCGTATTCAACCGGCATTTGGGTAGGTTCTATCACGATAAATGATGCACTGCCTGATGATTTGGACGAGGATGGGGATGAGATGACGACATGCTCACTTTGCGGCGTGGAATACAATGAAGCCGATGTTCATTTGATTGATGATCAGGAAGTTTGCATCTATTGTGAACCAGCTTATAAAGAAAATATGCCTGGTTGAAATTTAACTTAAGGGTGTCCAATGGGATGCTCTTTTTTTGTAAGGCTATTATCGTAAACGTTGTTGTAATATTGCTCACTTAGATACCACTCAAGATTAATATTGGTGTATTCAATGGTACTCGAGTCCGAATCAGAGGGGTTTTGGCCTTTATCTCACTTATGATGACCTTTTCTTCCACATTAGACATGCGTTTCGGTCTTCATCAACCTTATGACGACCATTTTCTGCTATTGAGGTAAGGATTTCGGTCTTCATTGCTCTTTTGGGTATCTTTTTTGATGGGTTTTTGGCCATGACCTCGCTTATGAAGACCGTTTCCTTCTCCTTATACTGGCGTTTCGGTCTTCATTCCCCTTATGAAGACCATTTTCTGCTCCAGAGGCAGGGATTTCGGTCTTCATCTCTCCTTTAAGTATCTTTTTTGATGGGTTTTGGCCATGACCTCTCTTATGAAGACCGTTTCTTCCACCCTATTCGGAAAGGGTTGATCAAATCAAGGGCAATCGAGTCCGAATCAGAGGATTTCGGAACAAACTCTAATATTAGAATTTGTCCCGAAAACAACATCCCTCCTAAAAGAGCCTTTTATATAGAAAACTACCCGATTGGCGAGTCCCTAAGGGCGAAGACAGAGGCGTAGTTGCCCTTATAAGTCAAAAAAAAACACCCATTCCGAATGGGTGTGCCTCTTTTATCCAAAGAAGGTTTGATAAATCAGCCAAATATTTAAGCTCAAGATGATAGCTGCAAAGACACTGGACAGGATGGTTACTTTGCGTTTGTTAGTTAAGACGCCCATTAATTCCTTCTTCCTTGTGAAGTAAATCAATGCGACTACAGGGAACGGGAGCACGATACTAAGTACAACCTGACTGACTACCAGTGTAAAGGTCGGGTCCAAACCGATAGCGACAATCACGAAGGTAGGTGCCATAGTAACCAACCGGCGAACCCAAACTGGAATCGTAAACCCGACAAAGCCCTGCATGATGACCTGTCCGGCCATTGTTCCAACGACTGAACTTGAGATACCTGAAGCGAGCAGCGAGATAAGGAAAACGCTGGCTGCTGCTGAACCGAGCAGCGGTGTTAACGTGTGATAGGCAGTAGTCAGGTCGCCTACATTGCTGTTACCGCTCGTGTTAAAGACGGAAGCTGCCATGTACATCATCGATAAGTTGACAAATCCGGCCAGAGTCATAGCTATCAGGATTTCTTTTGAACTAAATTTATGAATTTTTAATTTTTCGGAATCATTGCGTGGGACGATTCTTCCCTGAGTCAGGCTGGAATGCAGATAGATAGCATGAGGCATTACCGTTGCCCCGATTACTCCGACAGCAAGCATTATACTTTCGCTGTTCCCTATCCAAGGCACCACGCTATGGTAGGCAATTTGTGAAAAATTAGGCTTTGAAAGCACAGTTTCTGCAAGATAGCATAAGCCGATCAGTGCGGCGAAGGCGGCGATGAATTTTTCCATGGCGTGAAGCCAAAACGTTCCATCATTAAAATTAGATACGTTACGATCCCGGTTAAAATCGTCGCGTAAATCATCGGGATCCCAAAGAGTAAGTTTAAAGCCAGTGTGGCTCCCAAAAATTCGGCTATATCGGTTGCCATCGCAGCGAGTTCCGAAACGATCCACATGACATAGGTGAGCCATTTTGGCATATTATCCCGGCAAATCTCCGGAAGGCTTTTCCCGGTGGCAATGCCAAGCTTTGCGGACATGTTTTGCAGGAGCATCGCCATTAAATTGGCTAATACGATTACCCATAGCATTTTATACCCAAATTTGGCTCCGCTTTGAATATTGGTGGCAAAATTGCCGGGATCTACGTATGCAATGGAGGCAATAAACGCTGGTCCTAGAAAAGGCAATAGTGCCTTAAAGCCAGTTATTTTTCCATTAATCGCGTCCCTAGCCGCAGCAGCCGTTTTGTCTGAAGCTGTTTGTGTGCGTTTAATCGCTGCAGAATTTGATTGGCCCATTTGCGTTCTTCCTTTCTCTATCTATTTTTGCTTGTATGCTTAATTATTTACTTTCTCTATCTATTTTTGCTTGTACGCTTAATTATTTACTCTATCAATATTTTTTGCCTTAGCGCAACTTTATAAAAGCATTATATTTCATAATTAACGTTTTGTGAACTAATTTATGCGAAAATAGGTAGAAATTACAGAAAATTATATTTTAATCATGTAAATTAAGGTTATCCTCATTTGATACCTGTTATTGTTCTTCCCTGAAAAATGAAGTTGCAACCATTGGCGAAAAAAGACTGTACTAAGAAGGAAAATTCGCGTTGATGGTATAATACATAAATAATGAAAGAAATAGGTGAAAAACATGCTTCATCATATAGAAATTTATGTGTCTGATCTCGAAAGGTCAACGGAATTTTGGGGTTGGTTTCTGTCGAAATTGAATTATAAAATCTATCAAAAGTGGGATAAAGGGATCAGCTGGAGGCTAAAGGACACCTATCTTGTTTTCGTCCAAGCTGAAGCTGATTATCTTGAGGCCGGTTATCACAGAAAACGCATTGGCCTGAATCATTTAGCTTTTCAGGCAGGCTCAAAGGAACAGGTTGACGAGCTGTCTGAGGAAATGAAAGAAAAGGGGATTACGATCCTTTACTCTGAAACCCATCCACATGCCGGAGGCGTGGGACATTATGCTCTCTATTTTGAGGATCCAGATAGGATTAAGGTGGAGCTCGTTGCTCCTTAAAAGCAGTAAAGAAAGGAGAAGGAAAACATGGCTTACCAGAAGATTGGAATTGATGCTGGCGGTACATTAATTAAAATTGCTTTTGAAGAAAAAGGAAAAAATCATTTTAAAAAGTATCCAATTTCAGATCTGCAATCTGCGATAAACTGGATTAAAATGGCGGCTCCATCCGCTAAAGTTGCTCTGACTGGCGGAAAAGCCCATTCTATTCAAAAGCAATTTTTTAAGGATGCTGTTGTTTGTCCCGAGTTTGATGTTACCTGCGAGGGAGCCAGTTTCTTATTAAAGGAAGAGGGTATTCAGGCTGGAGCCGCTTTCCTGCTTGTTAATATCGGAACAGGCACGTCGTGGCATTTGGTTGGCGAGAATAAATATGAAAGAATTCTTGGCAGCGGGCTTGGTGGTGGAGCGTTCATGGGCCTCGGTGACCTTCTAACAGGTGAAAAGGAATTCAGTCAGTTGACAAAGCTTGTTTCTGAAGGAGAAAAAGGAAAGGTAGATTTGCTTGTGAAGGATATTTACCAATCAGAGGAATCGCCAATTGATGGCAGCCTTACTGCGGCCAATTTTGCAAAGGGAAGCCAATCCGATCCCTCATTAGCGGATAGAATGGCCTCTCTTACAAATATGCTCGCAGAAACCATCGTTTTGCTAAGCTTACAATCAGCGGCTATCCATCATGTTAAGGAAATTGTCTACATTGGTAGTACCATCAACGGGAATCCCTCTCTTAAAACATCTCTTGATACCTACACGAAAATGCTGGGACTTTCACCCGTTTTTCTTGATAAAGGTGAATATAGTGGTGCATATGGTGCCATGTTTACCCTTTAGGAAATGGTCTTGTACAAACTATTACTAAAAGCTAAAGTTAGAGAAGAAACATAAAAGCAGGTGGCAAACTTGGAAAAACGTTATTTTACGATTGGAATGGTCGGCCATATAGACCATGGTAAAACATCGCTTACAAAAGCATTGACCAATGTCGACACCGACCGTCTAAAGGAAGAAAAGGAACGGCAAATCTCGATCGAGCTCGGTTTTGCACCATTATATGAAGATAATGAGCTTCAAATATCTGTTATTGATGTACCTGGACACGAACGCTTTATCAGGCAAATGATCGCAGGCGTGGCGGGGATTGATCTTGTGATTCTTGTCGTCGCAGCGGATGAGGGTGTTATGCCACAAACGAGAGAGCATCTTGATATCCTGGGGTTCCTTGGCATTAAAAACGGAATTGTTGCCATTACCAAGAAGGATAGGGTAGAAGAAGAATTCATTGAATTAGTGAAGGATGATATATTGGGAGAGCTGGATGGAACGGTGTTTGCAGAGGCACCTTTTGTCCTGGTGGACAGCATTTCAAAAAAAGGTATTGAAGAGCTCAGGAGCTTAATTATCAACACTTTAAAGGAACAGGAAATGCGAGATGCCAAAGGTGCCTTCCGTCTGCCGATTGACCAGGTTTTTACCGTGAAGGGACAAGGAACGGTAGTGCGTGGTACTGTTTATGAAGGAACAGTTGAAGAAGGTCAGACTTTAAAAATCATGCCACGAGGTGTCGAGGTGCGTGCCCGTCAGCTCCAGGTCCACCATAAACCGGCACAGAAAGCTTATGCAGGACAGCGGACTGCCATCAATCTTTCGGGTGTTTCAAGGGATGAGCTTGAACGGGGTGATGTCCTCGTTTCATCTGAGCATTTTATCGTTACGAAAACGGTAGATGTAGCCATACGTGTTGTCGAGGACCTAGACTATATGGTGAAACAGAGAATGCCGATAAAGCTGCATCTCGGAACAGCCGAGGTGATGGGAAGAATTGTCTTTTTTGACCGCAATGAGCTTAAGGAAGAAAACGGTGAGATTCTTTGCCAGCTACGGCTTGAGGAGGAAATTCTGACCAAACGCGGCGACCGCTTTATTCTTAGAAGACCAAGCCCTCAGGAAACAATTGGCGGCGGCTGGGTGATTGATCCACGGGGAAATAAGTACAGATTTGGCTTAGGGACCATCGAAGAGCTGGAAAAGAAGAAAGTGGGATCTGCAAAGGAACGGATGATTGCAGCCTTGTACGAAGCAAAAAGCCTTCCGCTGACAGAGCTGATCACAAGGACCTCCTTGGATGAGGAAACCTTAAAAGTACATCTTGAAGCTGACGATTTTGTTTTATTCAATGGAAAGGAATACACATTACGATCCTTAATCCATTCTATTGAAGAGGATGTCTATGACCGCCTGCAGGAATACCATACTGCTAATTCAATGAAACAAGGAATGAACAAAGCGGAACTATTGCAGCCTGCAGAAAAGGTTCCCGAAAACGCTGATTGAATACGTGATTGAAAATGGGATAGCAAATAAGGTTTTTTCCAGGAAGGGACAATTTGTTTCACTTGGGGAGTTTGTCCCACATGTGCCAAACAGCTGGAAAAAGCGTTCTGAAAACCTTGTAGAAGAGCTGAAGAAGGATGGACTGAAGGTCAGATATCTTCAGGATTATTTTTCGAGTGCAGGAATCCCCGACAATCTAACAATCGATTTAAAAAGGTTCCTCGAAGAGCAGGAACTGATTGTGCCGCTGGATGACCAATTCGCGTATCATGGTGAGGTTTTCAAAAACGCAGTAGAAAAACTCCGCAGCCAGACGGGTGTAGAGTTTGAAGTGGGTAATGCCAAGGATGTCCTGGACTTGTCCCGCAAATATATGATTCCGTTTCTAGAACGCCTCGATGCAAACGGATTGACAAAACGAGTTGAAAATAAAAGAGTATGGCAAATAAAATAGAAGTAGAAAAAAGGTGCACTGGCAAAATCAGTGCACCTTTTTTTCGATTATTTATGCATTTTCAATGGTTCTTAATTTATAGAACTTAATCACATTATTTAATGTTACCTTTACAACAGAGTAAAGAGGAATCGCGATCAAAATTCCGATAAACCCATAGATCGCACCAGCAATTAATAGGATAAAAATGACGGTAAGGGGATGCAGATCAAGCCGCTTTCCCATCACTCTCGGAGTGACTAGATTCCCATCGAGCTGCTGTGCGACTAGCGCCACAAGCACTACTTTAAATGCCATAGCCGGGCTTTGTAAAAGTGCGACCATTACGGCCGGGACAATTCCGATGACAGGGCCGATAAAAGGAACTACCGTCATCATCATGGCAAAAATAGCAAGCAAGAGGCCGTTGTCTACGCCGATAATCAGGAAGCCGATGTAAAGGAAAATCCCATCCGTCAAGGCGATGATCAGCTGTCCGACAATATAGGTTGACAACGTTTTATCGATATCAAGCAATATCCGATTTCCTTCCATAACATGGTCCTCTGGTAAATGCTTTAACAGGCGGGGTCTCAGCTTTTCATCATCTCTTAAAAAATAAAAGACAACGAAAGGAACAATTACCAGAACGCTTGCAATGCTGGTAATAATGGTAAGGATGTTCATAACGTTATTCTCGACAAGATGAAATAGTGATTGTGTATAGGCATGTGCCTTCTTTTCAATTTTATCAATTGAAACATTGCCAAAATTCGTTCCGCCAACCATTTTTTTGGACTCGTCCGAAATTTTTTCTACCTTATCGGGAAATTGGTCCGATAAATTGGCAATCTGGCTTGCAACTGGTGCGCCAGCAACATAGAAAAAGAGGTATCCTAACCCAAAAAACAAGGTAAAAACAATTAATATGCTGATATTCTTGTTTACATATTTGGCGAAAAAACGAACAAAAGGCTCATAATATAATAGAAAAGTCCGGATATGATGATTGGGAAAAATATGGTGGCGATTAACTTTTGAAACGGCCAAAGAAAATAATCAATTTTTCCAAGCATGAATATAATAGCTAAGATGAACAATGTTCCTGCAGCGTATTTAAAAAACGGTTTATTAATCCACATTCGCTTCCCTCTTTCCTTCTAAACCCTTCATAGGTCTATGACTTATTTACTATCCTAAAAAGCATCTCTTTAAACAAAATTAAGAATGGCGAATATTATTAAGGAACAAAAAAAGGATGACAATAAGGCATCACCCTGTCATCTACTACTTTGTATTAAGCTTCACTGGAAATTCGGTGTTTAACGAGCCATTTGTGATAAAACCATTCACCTGCCGCTACTGCAAGGGATGTAATAAGGGAAGGAACAAATGCTTCATTATATCCAAGAATTTTCAAGAAAGCCCAAATAATAATGAATGAAAAGAAAAAATCTCCCATTGTAGAAACTGCATTCCCTATTTTGGGAAGTAAAAGTAAATCTCCAGTAAAATAACCCAGGATTAAGAGAATCAGTCCGATAACAGATGAATCTGTAAACGAAACATTAAAAATAAATATCAGTAAAATCCACATTACCGGAAGCAAGATCATCGCTTTATTTCCAATAGCTTTTCCTGGATTCATAGGTAACGACCTCCTGAAGAATGATAGTAAACTATATCCCCTCACAAAAACTATAAACTGGAAATTATCTGGAATGAAACAGAGGACATTTATTAAAACATCTTTCATTTATAAGATTAAATAGAAAACCAAGGGGGTAGAAATAGCTGTAAATAACTTGCTGGGGGATATACATGCTGACATTAATTAAAAATGGAACCATTTACTCACCAGATTTTTTGGGAAAGAAGGATATTTTAATTGTAAGAGACCAAATAGGCTATATCAGAGATGAAATTCCTGTTCCTGAACACTTTGTCGAAATCGAAATGATAGATGCAGAAGGAAAATATATATTTCCAGGCTTTATCGATTCACATATACATATTATGGGCGCAGGAGGCGAGGCGGGCTTTAGCACGAGAACACCGGAAGTTAAGCTTACCGATTTAACTAAGTTTGGAATTACTACGGTTGTTGGTGTCATCGGTGATGATTCTACAACCAGGTCAATGGCCAGCCTGCTCGGCAAGGTATACTCTCTAGAGGAAGAGGGGATTACCGCCTTCGCACATACAGGTTCCTACCACGTACCAGTAGATACTCTTACCGGAAAAATAGAGGATGATATTATTTTAGTAGAAAAAATAGTTGGAGTTGGCGAGATTGCGATTGCAGATGAACGCTCTTCACAACCCACAGTTGAAGATATTGCGAAAATAGCGTCTGCTGCCAAGACGGCAGGGAAAATGAACGGGAAGAGCGGCATATTGAACATTCATGTTGGAATCGGCCCTGACAAATTGTCTTTGCTTGAAGAGGTCGTTGAGAAAACAAATGTCCCCATCTCAGTCTTTCAGGTAACACACATCAATCGGAATCGTGAATTATTTGAAGCAGGCAAAAACTTTGTGAGAAAGGGGGAAACATCGACTTTACAACAAGCTCGGACAAAAAATCATTGTCACTAACAGAAATCAAATGCTCAAAAGGATTAAAGGAATATTTGGATGAAGGACTGCCGATTGACCATCTTACCTTTACTTCAGATGGCCAAATATCGCTCCCAACCTTTGACGAAAAAGGGAATAAAACAGGCTTGAAAATAGGAAGGCCTAAATACCTGTTTGAAGAGGTCAGGGACGCAATCCTGGAAGAGGGAGTACCGATTGACATGGCATTAAGAGTCATCACCTCCAATCCGGCGGACATATTATCCTTTAAGAAAAAGGGCTATATAGAGGTAGGAAGGGACGCTGACATAGTGATTGTTGATCCGGAAACCCTTTCAATCGATACTGTTTTTGCAAAGGGCAGAAAAATGGTTGAAGCAGGCAATCCGATAGTAGTCGGTACATTTGAAAATAGTGAAGAAGAGTAAGTACCGGCATCTGCTTTCAAAAAAGAGGGGTTTCCCAAAAAGGCTAATACCTTTGGGAAATCCCTCTTTTATACTGAAGTATTAATGGCCAGCTCCAGCAGAATCCACGTGCTTCACATGTTTATAATTCATGAGGATAAACACTACTGAAAGAAGGACAAACAATGCACCGACAATGAAAGGAACAGATGGATTAAACCACTCAGCTAATTTTCCTGCAAGGAAAGGAGCAATTGCTCCTCCCAAGAATCGGAGGAAACTATAGGCTGCGGATGCAGTTGATCGCTCAACCGGCGCTGCATTCATTACCGCTGTCGTAATTAGTGTGTTGTTATTTCCAAGCATGGCTCCAGCCAGGATAACAGCACCAATGACTACCCATTGCGTTGATGTCCAGATACCCATTGCCAGAAGAAGAAGAGCAAATAAGAATAACATGACAGACATTGATTTAATCGTTCCAAAGGATTGCTGCAGCTTAGGCGCCATGAAAACGGATGTGACGGCAAGCAAGATACCCCACCCGAGGAATACGAAGCCCAATCCATGTTCATCCAAGCCCATAACAAACGGTGCGTAAGCTAAAAGAGTGAAGAATCCAAAATTATAAAGTGCAGCCGCAATCCCGAATACTAAAAGAGAACGATGCTTCATCGCACGGAATGGGTCAGCTAAAGAAGTTTTCTTTTTAACTGCATTTGGGTTTGATGTGTTTGGCATAAATATGGATAAACCGATAAATGCAACAACCATCAAAACTGCCACGCCAAGGAAGGGACCTCGCCATGACATCGCTCCAAGCCATCCACCTAGCAGCGGCACCACTGAAATTCCAAGCCCGATTGCTGCCTCATATAAAATAATCGCTTTTGCAGTACCACTATTGGAAAGTGTCACAATTGCAGTTAGTGCGGTAGCAACAAACAGTGCATTCCCAAGTCCCCAGCCACCGCGAAGTCCGACAAGTGTCCAAATTCCATTCGAAGCTCCGCCAAGCCCTGAAAATATCGCTATGATGACAACGCCGGCCATCAATGTATATTTAAGGCCAAGTCTGGATGAAATAGCGCCAGTAATCAGCATGGCAACAGCCATGACAGCATTGTAGCTTGTAAAAAGTAAGGAGACCTCACTATGGGAGGCATGTAACTTATTGGCTATAGCTGGTAAAATCGGATCAACCAGGCCTATTCCCATAAACGCTATGATGCCAGCGAAAAAAACGGCCCATACAGCCTTTGGCTGTTGAAGCAGCCGGCTTTTTCATTTGTTGTGCTATTGGATTTTGATGCAGATACAGATTTTGATGTCGATGACATTCGTAGGTCTCCTTTTAATTTAACTTGTGTTATTTATATATCTCCTATTAATTCAAGAGTTATAGTAACGATTTGAATGAATGCCTGATAACATCCCCGCGGCTAATGATTCCAACCAATACTCCGTTACGTTCAACAGGTACCTTTTTAATTTGTTTTTTTCCTAAAAGTGCTGCGATGTCCTCTAGTTCTTCGTTCCAAGACACCTTAATAACCTTTTTCTTAGCGATTTCCATCACATTCAAAGCAAGCAGTCTTTGTTCTCTTTCCTCAAATCCCTCGTCATCTCCCTTTATCACCATTGCAAAATAAAAAGTATCTATGACCCGATCCTCATGCTTGCCAATATATCTCATAATATCGCCGTCAGTCACAAAGGCAACAACTTCATTTCTGTCGTTAACAACCGGAAGGCCACTGATACGGTAATCAGTAAATTTTTCGATGACGGTCCGGACGCTGTCGCTTTCTTTCACTTTATGAACCTGGGTAATCATGATTTCATGAGCCTGCATAAAAAATCCCCCTAATATTAGTTCGCAGTGTTTTAATTATATATGGAAAGTATATAATTGTATTATACAACTATTGAAGTATCTGTCAATAGTGATTTCCAGTTTTATGGTTGGCGGAATTACAGAAACATTCGCTTTGTGTTATCATTATCCGTAATAAAAAAGGATATAGTGAGGTAGTAAAAAATGGATGAACACTCGTTGGGAACGATTGAACTTGAACTGGCGATCCTGATTCGCCGGACTACAGCTATTTCAACACGCAGGAAAATAGGTAATCTCGATCGTTCTGCATATCTATTGCTGCATCAGATCGTATCGAATGGATCGGCCGGAGTAAAAGCGCTGGCAGATGAATTTCAACTGGATATTTCAACTGTGAGCAGACAAGCAGCTGCTCTGGAACAAAAAGGGTATGTTTATCGAATTCCCGACCCTGTTGATGGAAGGGTTTATTCTTATCAAATAACAGATTTGGGCAAAAAAGAATTGGCGGAGTATAAACAGGTCCGAATGGCAAGAATAGCAGAGCTCTTAAACGATTGGACCGACCAAGAACGAGAAGAATTTGGACAGCTTTTAAAAAAATTCAATCATTCGTTTATCTAAAATAAGTCTTCTTAGGGACAAAACCTGGATAAGTGGGTTGAATGGGAACATCTAAAATGTCTTTCATTAGACGGGGATAAAGGACAAAACCCCTGATGAAAATATCAAAACTGTCCTCAATAACCCGTCTTGAGGACAGAACCCCTGATGAAAACATCTAAACTGTCTTCAATAAGCCATCTTGAGGACAAACCCCTAGTAGAACGCAAAAACTGTCCTTAATAAAAGTACCCCTGTTACAGGTTGTATGTGTTTAAAAGCCAAACAAGATGCCATTCTGACTATAATGTTAAAAAAGCAAAATAAAACCACCGGGCAAATTTTTGCCCGGTTTTTTCCATTCACCGCAAAAAAATATTGACAGGAAAAGGCATCCAGGAATATAGTTAAACAGGTTAATAGTTCAATCGTTTAACTATTATAGAGAGAAGGGTTTGTAAAAGTGGATAAGAATCTGATTCAGGAGCTTATTGACCGTTATATTGCCGTGTCGTTTAAGGTGATGAAAAAGGGAGATGCGCTGATTAAAGAACAAATTGGCAATGACCTGACCGAAGATCAGCATTATACATTAAGATACATACACAATGCTGGGGAATGTACTTCTTCAGAACTGGCAGAAAACTTTGGAGTAAATAAAAGTGCGATTACAGCCATTATCAATCGCTTGGTCGAGAAAGGGCTTATTACGAGAAGAAGGGACGAAAACGACAGGAGGGTTATTTATTTGACCTTGTCCGAAGCCGGAGAAACCCTCTACGAAAAAACGGAGAAAAGAATATATAAGCTGGTAGAGTCTATCATTACAAAATTTGAATCGGAAGAGATCACCACTTTCATCAATACCTATGAAAAGCTTTCAGGGATATTAATGGAAGTCAGTGATGAACAGCTGGGAGAGTGATTTAATTGAAAACCATTTTAAAAGGAAGATGGGTTGTTCTTTTCATCTGGATTGCAGTTGTGGCGGTTTTGATGGCTTTAGCACCCAATTTGGAGGCCTTGTCCGTGGAAAAGGAGTCATAAAGGTACCGGACGGATATTCATCTACCATTGCCTCAGATATTTTAAATGAGGTCCAGTCCAAAGAAAATAAGGGAAGGGACCTGCAGACGGCACTTGTTTTTCACAGCAGCAAAAAACTAACAGAAGCCGATTATTCCAGTGCTGAAAAAGCTGTCGCGAAGTTAGAAGAGAAAAAGAATCAGTTGGGGATAACCTCAATTACCTCCCATTTTAAAGAAAAGCAATTAAAGGATCAGCTTGTTTCAAAAGACGGTAAAACAATATTAGTATCTTTAAAAATTACAACGAATGGCCGTGAAGCAAAGGAAATTTCGAAAGAACTATATGATTCCATTAAAGATTGCGGTCTGGAGCATTATTATACCGGCAGCTGGATGATTGATGAAGACATGATCATGAATTCCCAGGAAGGCTTGAAAAAGACAGAAGGAATTACGGTGATATTTATTTTGGCGGTACTTCTATTAGTGTTCCGCTCGATTGTTGCTCCGATTATTCCGCTTGTTACCGTAGGGGTAAGCTATCTGGCAGCACAGTCAATTGTGGCGATCCTGGTGGATAAAGTTAATTTTCCACTGTCCAATTTCACGCAAATATTTCTAGTGGCTGTCCTATTCGGGATTGGAACGGATTACTGTATTCTCCTTTTAAGCCGTTTCAAAGAAGAAATGTCCAAACACGACAGTATTTTTGAAGCAATTATTGAGACATATCGAACTGCTGGAAAGACCGTTTTCTTTAGCGGACTCGCTGTTATGATCGGTTTTGCTTCCATTGGTTTTTCAACATTTAAATTGTATCAGTCTGCATCAGCAGTGGCAGTCGGGGTAGCACTTTTGCTAATGGCCTTATTTACACTTGTTCCGTTTTTTATGGCGGTTCTCGGCAGGAAGCTGTTTTGGCCATCAAAAGGACAGCTTGAGCATCGTGACAGCAAGTTTTGGGGAACAATGGGTGGCTTTGCGCTCGCCAGGCCTCTGATTGCACTCATCATTGTCGCTGTTATTTCGGTGCCATTTTTATTTTCGTATAAAGGGTCGCTCTCCTATAACTCACTCGAGGAAATCGGTGACAACTTCAATTCAATTAAGGGATTCAATATCATCTCTGATTCTTTTGGCCGGGCGAGTCGATGCCTACCCAAATTGTTATAAAAAATGATGAAAAAATGGATTCCACAGATTATATGGTATTGGCGGAAAAAATCAGCCAGGAATTAAAAAAGGTTAACAGTGTGGAAACCGTCAGATCGGTATCGCGGCCAACCGGCAAACCAATCGAGGATTTGTATTTTTCAAAACAAGCAAAGAACCTGGGGGAAGGGTTAGGCAAGGGGAATGATGGCATTAAGCAAATCAGCAGCGGGCTTGAGCAGGCTGGGACTCAGATGGCCGCATCGAAACCAAAGCTTGTGGAAGCAACAAATGGCATAAGCAGCTTGATTTCTGGCACCAATCAGCTTTCAGCTGGTATGGTACCTCTAAAGAACGGCTTGAACCAGATTGAAGCTGGCCTTAATAAAGGGTCTGCTGGTTCCGCCGAAATTAAAAAAGGCATGGAGCAAATTAAATCAAATTCAGAGAAAATCCTGGCTGGCAGCAAAAAGCTTTTGGATGGATATAAGCAGGCCGAAGGCGCGTTGAAACAATTCAGCAAAACTATCAGGGAATTGAAAAGGGATTAGCAGATTTGCAGGTTAAATTGACTGCTTTAAACAGCAATTTTGCAGGTTTGGAAAAAATATACCCGGCCATCACTGAAAATGATGATTATAAGCAAATCAAAACGACCGTCATGGTTGCACAAGGGACGATTAATCAGCTTGATGGGGGATTGAAGAATCTTAACGGTGCGCTTACGGGTATTCAAAAAGGATTAAACACAGCTAATTCGAATTTTGGAACGCTGATCTCGGGTCAGCAGACGATTGTTTCCGGAATGGAAGCATTAATAAATGGAATAGGACAACAGCAGGCTGGACTTGAAAAAATGGCGGATGGCCAAGGGCGGATTATCGGCAGCCTCTCTAAGTTTTCAGGAGGGCTGAGCGGAATTAATTCAGGCCAGCAACAGCTGCTCAGTGGTTTCAGCAATCTTGGCGGCCAAATGAACGATCTTTCAGATGGTTTAACGAAAAGCGCTAAAGGATTGAATGAAGTATCCAAGGGGCTGTATTCCGCACAGGATTATCTTTCTGGAGTTTCTAAAGTAAAGAGAAATGGCTTTTACATTCCAGAAGAGGTTCTGAACAGCAAGGATTTTGCCCAGGCGCTGGAAGCCTATCTTTCCAAGGACCGTAAAGTTATGACACTAGATGTTGTTTTCAATGTAAATCCGTACTCCAACCAAGCCATCAATCAAATGGATGAAATAAAGAATGCGGTAAAAAGAGCTGTGAAGGATACAAAGCTGGAAAATGCGAAGGTAGCAGTCGCCGGAGTTACGAGTGTGTACAGTGATCTTGACACTATTTCCGAGCAAGATTATTCACGGACAGTAATCCTAATGCTTGCAGGAATCAGCATTATTCTTGTTATCCTGCTTCGCTCATTTATTATGCCTCTTTACTTGATCGGATCGCTCATCCTGACCTACTATACGTCGATGGCGATTTCCGAAGCGATTTTCGTCGACTGGCTTGGATATACAGGAATAAGCTGGGCTGTCCCATTCTTTGCATTCGTCATCCTGATAGCATTAGGCATTGACTATAGCATTTTCTTAATGGACCGGTTTAATGAATTCAGAAATTTGCCGGTAAAAACAGCTATTTTATTATCGATGAAAAAAATGGGCACGGTCATTGTATCTGCTGCCGTCATACTGGGCGGAACATTTGCTGCGATGATGCCTTCTGGCGTTTTATCACTGCTGCAAATCGCGACAATTATTTTAATTGGGTTAAGTTTATACGCGCTGGTCATCCTTCCTTTGTTTGTACCTGTTATGGTAAAAATATTTGGGGAAGCTAACTGGTGGCCATTTTTAAAAAATGATCGAAGTTCATCTGGCAGTAATGACCATTCCTTACATTCTTAATAAAATTGAAGCGCGCCAGCGTTTAAAGGCCAGGCGTGTTTTTTATGATTAATTTAGCCCCATTGGTGGTAAAGCAATAGAAAAGGCAATAGGAGTGGTTTAGATGAATGAAAAACAAAGCTACTATGTAGATATCGCGACCGGGGAAATCATGAAGGACCCATATGGGTGGGAGTGGACTTTTAAAGTGGAAGCAACAGACAAAGAAATCAGCCTCTTAAGGGAAATGTTTGACGAAAACTATGAAACGGATTGGGAAAGCTTTAACAGGGCTCATGTTCCTTTCCTTGAGTATCACCATGACCCTCAAAATGATGAGTACGATGATCGGATGATATACATTTACGCAATGATTTATAAGCTGGGGGACGAAAAGGCCAAGAATCATATTGAAGATATGGGTATCTTGGAAAGGCATCTTCGCAGTGATAACAAGTCATAAGTAATGAAAAGTCATTGTCAGAGTCTCTTATTAGGGACTCTTTTTTAATGGACAAATAAAGAGGTCCACTTGCTATGACGGCGGGCTGGAAAATGGAAAAGGATTCATTTCTATCTATTATGGTAACTAGGGTGTAAAATATGAAATATCATAGATTATAGATAATATGGGGGAAAATCGATTGAACCGTTTTGATTTATTAGGTGAAGTAATAATAAATAATAGCTATAATATGGCTAAAAAAATAAATATAGTGTTGACAAATGAATTCAGCCATGAAGAAATGATTGTCAGTGAAGACGCCGAAGCTCTGCATCAGTGGAGGGCTAAGCTGATCCAGTTAATTGGAACGGCAATCAAAGAAAACACGAATGAAAGCGTATGGGCTCAAGTTACAGAATGGGCGAAAACGACTGGTGAAGGTGCTGTAAGAAGAAACCTGCCAATGGACGAATCGCTTAAAACATTGTCCTCCTACAGGATTGTGATTTTGGAGGAAATTGAAAAAGAGGTAAAGGACCTTACTTTAAGCGGAAACGAACTAATAAGAATTAATTATGTCATCGATCCTTTATTGGATCATGCGGGATATATATTTAGTACATCTTTTGTTGATTTCCACCGCCGAACCATGGACTTAGCCCAAAAGGCAATCCAGGAGCTTTCTGTACCTGTCGTAGCCTTGTCTGATGAAGTGGCGATACTCCCGCTGATTGGGGAAATGGATACTTACAGAGCAAGAATATTAAAGGAAACGTCTTTGAAAAGATGTTCTGAGCTGGGAAATCTATATTTGATTATGGATTTATCAGGTGTGCCAATCGTAGATACCATGGTTGCAAACGAAATTTTCCAGGTAATCAGCTCACTGAAGCTGATAGGAGTAGAAACCGTTTTGACAGGGCTGCGTCCTGAGGTAGCACAATCCATGGTTCAGCTTGGAATTAGTTTTGAAGGAACGATTGTGAAAAATAATTTAAAGAGTGCGGTAGCCTATTTGAATAAAAAATAACATCTTTGAGAATGGCAGCTTTTCTGTGGAAAAGCTGTTTTTTATTTTGAAAAAGCTATGCCCATTCTCTTATGAAATACACGCATAGGAAAAAGCACATATAAAAAAATGTTATTGACACAAAAGTTTATAAGTATTATGATTATCTCGAATTAAAGATATTTGAATTCAAGGTATTATCTGGAGGTGAAATATATGGAAAGTAAATGCACGAATTTGCCCTATCTGGTATTAATGCAAACATCTAAATCAGGAGCGAATGAGGCTAGAAATAATCAAAAAGAATCTAAGTATTACGGAATTTTCTGTTTTAGAAGTGCTTTACAATAAGGGAAAACAAACCATTCAACTAATTGGAAACAGCATACTAATATCAAGTGGGTCAATGACATATGTTATCGATAAATTAGAACAGAGAGGCTTGTTAAATCGAAGTGCATGTCCTGATGACCGTAGAGTAATACATGTAACATTAACGGATGAGGGCATTGATTTGATGAAGGAAATCATGCCGAAACATCAGGAATTGGTTGATTATATGCTTGGTTCTTTAAATGATGATGAGGCTGAGATAATGGTTAAACTGTTGAAAAAGATAAGTAAAAGAGTAAAAAGTTGATTTTTTTTGAAAATATATCTCGAATTCGAGATAAAAGATAATTTTGGAGGATTTTATGATGATAAATCTTGGTTTATTAATAATTCGTTTGGTAATTGGCGTACTATTCGTGGGTCACGGTGTACAGAAATTATTTGGTTGGCTCGGTGGTTATGGATTAAAAGGTACAGGAGGATGGATGGAATCTATTGGTATTAAGCCAGGAGTAACCATGGCTCTTCTCGCAGGATTGGCAGAACTTATTGGAGGAATTTTGTTTGCTTTAGGACTCTTAACCCCACTTGCAGGAATTATGATTGCAGGTACCATGGTAATGGCTATTGTAAAGGTGCATGCTCCAAATGGATTATGGACAACATCAAATGGATATGAATATAACCTAACTTTGCTTGCAGTTGCGATTGGTATAGCATTAATAGGCCTGGTCAATACGCTCTAGATGCTTTTATTTTCTAAAATATCTCGAATTAGAGAATCTTAAATTATTACAAGTATTACGGGTTTTAAATACCTTAGTAGGAACAAAATAAGGTATCAAGTCCCTTTAGAAAACTTTGTTTGTGGGCATTTGCAGGAAGCTATGATTAAAGATTAAGAATTTATACAAGCAAAAGGAGTTTACGAAAATGACTAAGAAAACAATGGGTATTCACCATATTACAGCAATCGTAGGTCATCCCCAAGAGAATGTAGATTTCTACGCAGGAGTTTTGGGGTTGCGTTTAGTCAAACAAACTGTAAATTTTGATGATCCAGGTACTTATCACCTTTATTTCGGGAATGAGGGTGGAAAACCAGGAACAATTATTACATTCTTTCCATGGGCAGGAGCTCGTCAAGGAATCATTGGAGACGGTCAAGTAGGAGTCACTTCTTATGTTGTCCCTAAAGGTGCCATGGAATTTTGGGAAAAGAGACTAGAAAAGTTTAAGGTTCCTTTTACTAAAATGGAACGCTTTGGAGAGCAATATTTGGAATTTGATGATCCACACGGACTTCACTTGGAAATTGTTGAAAGAGAAGAAGGAGAAGTCAATACATGGAGTTATGGCAATGTAACACCTGCGGTTGCCATCAAAGGATTTGGTGGAGCAACTCTATTATCGACCAAACCTAACAAAACGGCGGAATTGTTAGAAAAGGTAATGGGACTTGAACTCATTGGAAAAGAAGGAGATTTCACCCGTTTTCGTTCTTCAGCCGACATCGGAAATGTAATCGACCTAAAATTAACTCCGATTGGACGTGGGCAAATGGGTGTGGGAACAGTACACCACATTGCTTGGCGGGCTATTGATGACCAAGATCAATTGGATTGGCAAAAGTATGTTGCAGCGAATGGATATGGTGTGACTCCTGTAAAGGACAGAAATTATTTTAATGCCATTTACTTTAGAGAGCAGGGGGAAATTCTATTTGAAATTGCGACTGATCCTCCAGGATTCGCCCATGATGAATCACAAGAGACTATGGGAAAAGAATTGTTGTTGCCTTCACAGTATGAGCCTCATAGAGGGCAAATTGAACGAGCGTTGCTTCCGTTTGAATTAAGAGAAATAGACTGATTTTACGAAAAGGAATGATATCTTTGCTTTCGATTGATCCATCCAAAAATACCGAAAGAGAAAATTATAAATTTCTAATAGGAAGCATTATACCTAGACCTATAGCTTTCGTCACAACGATTTCGAAAGATGGTGTTTTGAATGGTGCACCATTTAGTTATTTTAATATCGTGTCTTCTAATCCCCCGATGATTTCATTAGCTATACAACGGTCAGAAGGGAGACAAAAGGATACAGCGAGAAACATCATCGAGTCAAAGGAATTTGTGGTCCATATAGTTGATGAACAAAATGTTGAAAAAGTGAATAAAACAGCTGCAAATCTCCCTCCTGATCAAAGTGAAATTGAGTTAGCAAATTTAACTCCAGTAGAGAGCTTAAAAATTTCTGTTCCAGGAGTTAAAGAAGCCAAAGTTCGAATGGAATGTTCATTAGAACATTCATTAGAATTGGGAGGTTTAGACTCACCGGGGTGTGATTTTATCATAGGAAAAGTTCTTCAATTTCATATTGATGATGAAATCTATGAAAATGGAAGAATAAATCCAAAGGGTCTGGCCGCTGTAAGTCGATTGGCTGGTACGAATTATGCAAAAATCGGTGAGATTTACTCAATAGATAGACCTAAATAGTTCTTTTTCAAATCGTCTACGAATGGGGAGGACATACATTGCTAAAAACAGCAGGTATCCATCATATAACAGCGATGGTTAACGATGCACAAAGGAATATTGACTTTTATGCAGGTGTACTTGAGTTAAGGTTGGTCAAAAAAACCATTAATTTTGATCGTCCAGAAATGTATCATCTTTATTTTGGAAATGAATATGGACAACCAGGAACTGTTATCACTTTTTTCCCATGGACTAAACAGCTAAAAGGTCGCATTGGTACAGGTCAGGTCGGAGTTACTAGTTACATTATTCCAAAGGATTCAACTGAATTTTGGGAGAAACGACTAGATAAATGTGGAATTATTTTTTTTGCCTCTGACCGTTTTGGAGAACGATATTTGAAGTTTCAAGATCCAGACGGTCTCGAAATTGAACTAGTAGAACGAGCTGTAGGACAAATAAACAATTGGACCTTTGGAGAAATCCAATCAGAGAATGCTATTCAAGGGTTTGGTGGAGCTACCTTAATTTCAACAAAGCCTAATAAAACAGCAGATGTACTTGAAAATGTATTGGGACTCGAATGCCTTGGACAAGAAGATGGCTATCTGAGGTTTAAATCGGAAGCACAGCTTGGAAATATCATTGATATTAAGCTAACTCCTTCAGTACGTGGTCTTATGGGAGCTGGAACTGTTCACCATATTGCTTGGAGAGCAAAGGATAATGAGGAACACAGGGAGTGGAGATCACTACTTCTGGAAAAAGGTTATTATCCGACAGAAATTCATGATCGAAATTACTTTAAAGCTCTATATTTTCATGAAGAAGGAGGCATCCTCTTCGAAATTGCAACTGAACCGCCCGGCTTTACAGTTGATGAACCATTTAATAAGTTGGGACAAAAGCTCATGCTACCTTCTTGGTTAGAGTCAAAGCGAGCAGAATTAGAAGAAACCTTACCTTCTGTGGAGGTTCGTGTTCTGGAGGGAGATAAATGATGAAACACATATTTAATAAGGGAACAGATTCAACAAAACCAACTTTATTATTGCTTCATGGTACGGGTGGCAACGAATTAGACCTGTTGCCTCTAGCGGGAAGAATTGATGATGAGGCTTCAGTATTAAGCGTCCGAGGAAATGTATTAGAAAATGGAATGCCTCGATTCTTTCGAAGATTAGCTGAAGGTGTGTTTGATGAAGAAGACCTTATTTTCCGAACAAAAGAATTAAATGAGTTTCTTAATGAAGCAGCAGAAAAGTATGATTTTAACCGAGATAATATTATTGCTATTGGTTACTCAAATGGAGCAAATATAGCAGCGAGTTTATTATTTCACTTTCAAAATGCCTTAAAGGGTGCGATTCTACATCATCCAATGGTACCGAGAAAAGGAATAGATCTTCCCGATTTGTCAGGGAAGTCTGTATTCATTGCTGCTGGGACCAATGATCCAATCTGTTCACCAATGGAATCTTCTGAACTACAATCGTTATTAGAAAAGGCTAATGCGAATGTAGAAATTCATTGGGAGAATAGAGGTCATCAACTAACAGCTGAAGAAGTAGATGCTGCAGCCAAATGGTATCTAAATAAAGCTTATTGAAGTTATATCGCTGATTGCCTTAAAACGTTGTACCAACAAAAAATAAGCACTGCGATTTCATATGGAAATGCAGTGCTTTTATTTAGGTTTTTATCGCTGTGAGTCTTCCATATCGGCTTTATCATAGTAAAGGGGGTTTTCCACAATTCCTACCAGCCCCTACCAGCCCCTGCCAGCTCCGCCGCCACCGGATGAACCGCCACCGCCGCTTCTTGGTCCACCGCCACCGCCACCCCTGCCGCCTCCACCTCTGCCAAGAATGGAGAGAAGGGCGAAGGAGAGAGTGCCGCCAAAAAACTTAAAGTCGATAAACAGAAATCCGATGACAAGGACAATAATCAGCCAGGAAGGGATGGAGGTACCCTGGTGTTGTTGCTGCTTTTCAGGCTCTATCTTAGATTCTTGATTTTTGCCAGTCACTTCATTAGCAATTGCTTGATAAGTATGGATTACTGCTAGATTTGGCTGGCCTGCTTTTAGATATGGTAAGGTATACTGGTCAAGGATGCTTCCAGCCTTGCCGTCCGTAATGACACCCTCAAGGCCGTAGCCGACTTCGATCCGAACCTTCTTATCCTTCATTGCCAGTACGAGCAAAACGCCGTTATCCTTTTCTTTAGTGCCAAGGCCATAAGATCGATAAGCTTTATTGGCGAATTCATCAATATCCATGCCACCCAACGAATTAACAGTCAGGACAGCGATTTGATTGGTTGTCTTATCATCGATCGATTTGCCATAACGAATGAGTTCGACTTTTTCCTGGGGAGAGAGTACATTAGCAAAGTCCTGGACGTAAATATCTCCAACGGGCGCTGGAATTGGGTTTGCCGCTGCTGAGGCAGAGGAGCCAAGCAGCGGGGTGGAAAACAGAATGAAAGTGAAAAGAGCCAGGACTCTTTTAAAGATCATTACCCGTTTCCTCCGAAGTCCACTTTTGGTGCCTCTTGCGCTCTTGGATCTGCTTTAAAGTATTGCTTTTGGTCAAACCCGGTCATACCTGCTATGATCGCTCCAGGAAATCTTTTCACTTTCTTGTTATAAACCGCGACTTGTGCATTATAATCTCTGCGGGCAACGGCCAGGCGGTTTTCAGTTCCTGCCAGCTCGTCCATGAGACGTGTAAATTGCGCGTCAGCTTTTAAATTCGGATAATTTTCCACCACAACAAGCAAACGGCTTAAAGCGTTTGAAAGATCGGCGTTTGCAGTAGCTTCCTCCTGCGGTGTTTTTGCTCCAGCTAGGCGTGCCCGTGCATCTGAAATCGATTGGATAACCCCTTTTTCATGTGCTGCATATCCTTTAACCGTTTTTACGAGATTTGGAATTAAGTCCAGCCTTCTTTGTAATTGGTTTTCAATTTGCGCATAAGATTGGTTTACATCTTCCTCGGCATTTACAAAGCCATTATAGCTGCCCATTAGCATGACTGCTATTATGACGATGATACCGACAATGATCACACCAGTGCCTAATCCTTTTTTCATTTTTGCCACTCCTAATTCTGTAGGCTCTTTTCTTCAAATTGATGCAATTTGAAACATAGTATTAACCGGTAAGTGATTTTTTGACCATGTTCCATAACAACAATCTATGCAAAACCAGCCTTATTTTATGACTATGTAAGGTATCTTTCCCTACTTATTAAGACTTTTAAACCAGGATGGTATTGCGGGGTTGGAGATTCCGTTCAAAGCAAAAAAAGAGGTATAGCTGCCAGAAGTTTTTTCTCTTGTTGTTATAATGTGTTTTGATTATTAAAATGGAATTATGTTATTAGAAAGAGGTGTACCAATGAGTATATATAAAAATTGCCAGAGTTGCGGAATGCCATTATCGAAGGATGAAAAAGGTGGAGGAACAGAAAAAAATGGTGATAAGAGCAGCAAATACTGCAGCCATTGCTATGAAAATGGAGAATTTGTGCTGCCCAATATTAATTCTGATGAAATGAAGCAGCGGGTGGAAGAAAAAATAGCCGAGGCAGGCTTTCCAAAATTCCTGGCACGGTTATTCACTAGAAATATACATAAGCTGGAAAGATGGAGTACTAAATAACCATTTTTTAAAAAAATATTCTAAAATAACACTCCGTGTGATTTATATCACTTAATTCTAGTGAAATGTTTCATATAATCACTATGCACACAGTGAAAACATAAGGAGTGTTTCGTTTGTTAAATCAAAAAACCATCGACATCATTAAATCTACTGTACCTGTATTGGAAGAACACGGTGAAAAAATTACAACTACTTTTTATCAATTAATGTTCAGCAGCCACCCTGAACTATTAAATATTTTTAACCATGCCAACCAAAAGCAGGGCAGACAGCAAAAAGCGCTTGCTGGAACTGTTTATGCTGCGGCAAAATATATTGATAATCTTGGTGCGATCATTCCTGTCGTGAAGCAAATCGCCCATAAACATAGAAGCCTTGGTATTAAACCAGAGCACTATCCAATTGTAGGAAAGCACTTGCTTTTAGCTATTAAAGAAGTATTAGGAGAGGCTGCAACAGATGAAATCATCAATGCTTGGGCTGAAGCTTATGGTGTGATTGCAGATGCGTTTATCAGTATCGAAGCAGATATGTATGATGAAGCTGCCAATCAGACTGGCGGCTGGGATGGCTTTGGCCGTTTCGTTGTCGATAGAAAAGTAAAGGAAAGCGATGTGATTACATCCTTTTACTTTAAACCTGTAGACCAAAACAAGATTGCCGTTTTTCAGCCAGGACAATATATTAGTGTGAAAATTACGATGGAAGGTGAGGAGTACACTCACATCCGCCAGTATAGCCTTTCTGACTCTCCTGGTAAGGACTATTACCGTATTAGTGTAAAAAGAGAAGCTGGTACAGCCAATCCTGACGGGCTTATTTCAAACTATCTGCACGAAAAGGTTAACGAAGGCGACATCATTTTATTAAGTGCTCCTGCTGGTGATTTCGTATTGGATACTGAAAAAAATAATCCTGTTGTCCTTTTAAGCGGTGGTGTGGGGCTTACACCGATGGTAAGCATGTTAAAAACCATTGCGGAAATTCAGCCTGAGCGTGATGTGACTTTTATCCATGCGGCAGCGAATGGAAATGTACATGCTCTAAGGGACGAGGTTGCATCTCTTAAAAAGGAAAATGTAAAATCCTACGTTTTTTATGATTCTCCTTCTGAAGAAGACCGCAGCCAGGGACTTTTTGATGTTGAGGGCTATGTTACTCGTGACTGGCTCGAGAACAACGTCGATGCAAAACACGCTGACTTCTATTTCTGTGGTCCAGTACCTTTTATGAAATCCGTTAACCGCTCATTAAAGGAAATGGGCATTGAGGAAGAACGAATCCATTTTGAATTTTTTGGCGCAAAGGGCAGCTTGGAAGATTAATTTTCAATCAATAAACCGGTTTCCATTAGGAGACCGGTTTTTGTATCTATATTTTTTTATAAAAAACGACAAAAAATTTAATCATCTTTATTGAGTTCCTGTCCATCCAATACTATAGTAAGTAAGTAGGGGTTTTTATTGTTCAAAAATTATGTTTTTATCATATAGATAAAATGCCCAAACATAAGAATTACGTTACAACGGAAAGAAAGGGGCTTTCAAAATTGCATGTTTTTATTACTTTCATGAACGAATATGGTTATTTAGTCCTTTTTCTTGCTCTGTTTTTAGGAATCCTTGCTGTACCCCTGCCTATTGAGGCGATGATGGGGTATGCGGGACTGCTGGCTTTTCAGGGACAGATGAACTGGATGGCAGCCATCCTTTCAGCTGGACTAGGGGGAGCTGCTGGGATGTTTGCAGCATATTGGGTTGGATATAAGCTGGGGATGCCTTTCTTTGAAAAATATGGCCGCGCATCCATCTAGGTCCGGACCGGCTTGAAAAAACATCCTCCTGGTTTAAAAAATACGGCAATAAATTGCTTATTATTGCTTTTTTCATTCCTGGCGTCCGCCATATGACAGGCTACTTTTCAGGTATCACACGCATGCCTTTCAGAACATATGCGGTCTATTCCTTTACCGGTTCTTTTATTTGGGTTTCGACGTTTATTTTGCTCGGGAAATTGCTTGGCCAAAATGGGCAGAATACCACGATGCAATTTTAAAATATTTGTTGATTGCGGTCATTTTAATCGCAGTAATCATTCTTTCTATCTATTTATTCAGAAGATATAAGGAACAAATCATCCACGGGTGTACCAATGCCATGGAAAAAGTATTGGAAACATTCCGTACGAGAAGAAGATTTAAGTTCTTCATGATCACTGTATCTGTCGTTACCTTACTTTTTGCCATTATTATGATTGGCATGATTGAGGATTATGTTGGAAATGAATTTAATGATTTTGATAAAGTTGTAAGCCTTCTTGTAGCTGTGATTTTTAAAGGGCAAATGGATTTGCTGATGAGCATTTTTATCGGGCTTGGCAAAAATGAGTGGCTAATTGTTATGATTATTGCGACCCTCTTCTGGATAATATGGAAGGGCAGGGATAAGCCTTTAGAAATTTATTTCCTGTTTATTACGGTTGCCGGCGGGGAACTGTATGAGGAAATGTTGAGAAATACCTTCCACCGGCTTGCACCGGGGGAACCGTCCATTTTAGACCGTTTCCCATATAGTTTTCCAAGTGAGCAATCACTGATGGCTTTTGTCATATATGGTTTTTTCTTTTTTATCCTGCTGCGCCATAGCCGTAATTTGAAAGTGCATACTTTTTTAATCATTGGCTGGACTTTTCTTGTGCTATTCCTGGGTATTGGACGTATCTATTTTGCATCTCAAGTTCCAAGCCAAATAGCAGCTGGTTATGTTTTTGGAGTGGTATGGCTGGGCTTCTCCATTCTCCTTTTGGAATTGTTCCGCGTTCTGACATCGATAGAAGGCGTGAAGAAGAAGTCGAAGATGCAATAAACATCAAAAGCGGCGGAGCACTGTAGGTGGATTACTCTAAAATATGTGAAAATAACACGAAAAGTTAAAACCTATAAATTGAAATGATTCCAACTTAGATAAGTAGGGGAAGGATTTTATGGATAAAAAAGTAATCGAAAAATGGATGAAGCTCCTTTCTATAGTTATCATGGCAGCCGGGGTCATCGCTATATTAATTGGAGTAATCGATTTTGGAAACACACTTAAGCTTTTTTTTAGCGGAGAAAGACCTGCCAAGCTTTTCAAGGGCATCAATAAAAATGTTGGTACCATAGCAGAAATAACGGGGATTACAGCCGGTGTTCTCTGGCTGTTGCGCAAAGTCTGGGTTGAAATAAAAAAAAGGAAATTGCCTTTTAGCGATTGGATCCAGCAGTTCTACTTAGTGGTGAAAAAACACCATATCTTTATTGGTGTGATCACGCTGATTGCTGCCTTCGCACATGGGTTATATTTCTACCTATATGCAGGCAAGGACGATGATTGGCTGGTTTATAGCGGAATAGCTACCTTTATCTCATTGATTATTCTGGCTTTGCTGGGCTGGAATCATCAGCTGAACAAAAGGACCAAGAAGAATGTGTCTACTAAAAAGAGGCATATCTTTTTAGCCATCGTTTTTGGAATTCTATTTTTGATTCACTTGAATCTTTAAACTAAATGACCGTTAAAAATGACCTATGAATCGCATATGTCATTTTTTTTTGAACAGAAATTTATCTTTAAAAGGCAAAACCTCGCTTTGAGCGGCGGAATCTCGAGAATAAGGTCTTATTGGACAAAACCCGGCGTAGGAGTAGAAGAAATGTCCAATAGAAGGGTCTTATTGGACAAAACCCGGTGTAGGAGTAGAAGAAATGTCCAATAGAAGGGTCTTATTGGACAAAAGCCGGTGTAGGAGTAGAAGAAATGTCCAATAGAAGGGTCTTATTGGACAAAACCCGGTGTATGAGTAGAAGAAATGTCCAATAGAAGGGTCTTATTGGACAAAAGCCGGTGTAGGAGTAGAAGAAATGTCCAATAGAAGGGTCTTATTGGACAAAACCTGGTGCATGAGTAGAAGAAATGTCCAATAGAAGGGTCTTATTGGACAAAACCCGGTGTAGGAGTAGAAGAAATGTCCAATAGAAGGGTCTTATTGGACAAAACACGGTGTATGAGTAGAAGAAATGTCCAATAGAAGGGTCTTATTGGACAAAACCCGGTGTATGAGTAGAAGAAATGTCCAATAGAAGGGTCTTATTGGACAAAACCCGGTGTATGAGTAGAAGAAATGTCCAATAGAAGGGTCTTATTGGACAAAACCCGGTGTATGAGTAGAAGAAATGTCCAATAGAAGGGTCTTATTGGACAAAACCTGGTGCATGAGTAGAAGAAATGTCCAATAAAAGATCTCTTATGTACAAAAGCCCTCTTGAAGACAAAACTCATCAGAAGAACAATCAAACTGTCCCCAATAAGCCCTCTTGAGGACAAAACCTCTCAGCAGACCAATCAAACTGTTCTTAATAATCCCCAGTGTTAAATCGGCCAAACAGGATGTTATTATTATTTGAAAAAATCACCTTGAAACAGAAACCTTTACCTTCTCAATCATATAGTTATTTTTAAAAAACCAAATGAAAGTTTGAATATTTTTCTAGTTGTGCTTAAATGTAAGATAGAAACCTTCAGGAAAGGAAGATTCCTTTGAATAAAAGTGTTCTTCGTGTCATTACTTTTATATCTGTTGTTTGCCTGCTGCTATGGCTGAGCGGCCTTGGTTGGCCATGGCTGAGTATTATGCTGGCAAACCGGATAAGATTTCAACAGCTAAGCCTGTTTCAACTGCAGAAAAAAACGCGAAGGAATTAACGGTCGTTGCCCTGGGTGATTCCTTGACAAGGGGTACAGGGGATGAAACAGGAAAAGGATACGTTGGCGATGTAATTGATGAGATCAAGAAGAAAACGAAGAAGCCTGTCAGATTATTGAATTTGGGAATAAACGGGCAGCGCTCTGATCAGCTGCGTGCACAGGTCGGGCAAATTGAGGTTCAGAGGCAAATACAGAAAGCCGATATCGTCTTGATGACCATCGGAGGAAATGATTTGTTCCGTGGAGGCCGGGCCTGGCAGATTACCGCAGTAACAAGCTAAATGACATAGAAAAAAAATACCTTCAAAATTTGACTGGGACATTGCAGCAGGTGCGCAAGGCCAGATAAAGATGCCAGGATTTTTTTCGTTGGCCTCTACAATCCATTTATTGATATGAATGAGGGGAAGGCGATCTCGAAGGTGATCCGCCGCTGGAATTATGCCAGTGCCGAAGTCAGTGCGGGTTTCCCAAAAGTCGTTTTTGTGCCAACCTTCGATTTATTTGAATTAAAGGTGAATGATTATTTGTATTCAGACAAGTTCCACCCCAATACAAAGGGCTACCGTTTAATTGCAGAGCGGGTAGCCTCATTGCTTACTTGGTAAGGAGAAGGGAAAATGGAGAAGACTACTTTATCTGTTAAGGATTTAAAAAAGACAATTGGAAAAAAAGAAATTATTAAAGGCATCAGCATTGAATTAAAGGAAGGGGAAGTGTTTGGATTTCTTGGCCAAATGGAGCTGGAAAGACGACAACGATCCGGATGCTTGTCGGGCTGATCAAGCCGACATCAGGAACCATTACTATTTGCGGTTTCAATATTCAGGACCATTTTTTTGAAGCAATGAGCAATCTGGGTTGTATTGTTGAAAATCCGGAGCTTTATCCGTATTTATCAGGCTATAATAATTTACTTCATTTTGTCCGCATGCTCGATGGTGTTGGGGAGGAAAGAATAAAGGAAGTAACAGAGCTGGTGGGGCTGACAGAAAGAATACATGACAAAGTGAAAACATATTCCCTTGGAATGAGGCAGAGGCTGGGAATTGCACAGGCACTATTGGGCCGTCCAAAGGTTCTGATTTTGGACGAGCCGACAAATGGTCTTGATCCAGCAGGTATTAGAGAGATGCGGCAGTTTATCCGCTTTCTAGCTGAAAAAGAAGGGCTCAGTGTCCTTGTATCAAGCCATTTGCTAAGTGAAATCCAGCTGCTTTGCGACCGAGTTGCCATTATTTCAAAAGGTTCCGTCATACGTGTTGATACGGTTGAACACCTGCTGGCTAACAGGGAGCAGCTGATCTGGCGTGTTGATCCACATGACCAGGGAAAAAGTATCCTTGCTTCTTTGACTAACGTCGAGGACAACGGCGATGGGTTTCTTCGGACTGAGTACGATGAAGATCAGGCAGCTATGTGGAATAGAAAGCTTGTTGAAGCCGGCGTTAATGTGTCGGAAATGAACAGGAAGCTTCCGGTATTAGAAGACTTGTTCCTTGAATTAACCGGGGGTGACACAATTGATTAAGCTGATCCAAAATGAAATGATGAAACTAGTGGCTAAAAAGAGGCTTCTCGTAATAGCGGCAATCATCGCTGTCCTGGTTGCATTGTTTACATATGCACAATATAAAACGGTTGAAAATCAGCGCCACAAGCTTGGAACGACTGATTGGAGGTCCATTCTGCAGCAGCAGATCATCGATACGCAGAACCGTCTAAGCAGCAGCAGGCTATCGGATGAATGGAAAAAGCAGCTTCAGATTAGCCTTCAGCAGCAGCAATACTATCTTGACCATGACATCAATCCATCAGAGCCTGGTGCGCCAACGTTTATGCGCATGTTTCTTGAAAATTCAATTGACTTATTTCTTCCGCTCATGGTGATGGTAATTGCTAGTGACATGGTTTCATCAGAGCATAGCTTAGGATCGATTAAGCTTCTTTTGACGCGGCCGGTCCGAAGGTGGAAGGTTCTGCTTAGCAAATATATTACCCTTTGCTTGGCCATATCGCTGATTATCGCGATAACTGGTTTAATATCGTATTTGATTTCTGGTATGGTTTTTGGATATAGCGGTTGGGGTGCTCCGGTCATTACAGGCTTTAATGTCACATCAACAGGGCTTAGTACTGCCGGAGTCAAACTGCTTGATCAGTGGCAGTTCCTTTTAATGGATTTTGGGCTTGTCTGGTTTGTCTCCATCGTTGTTGGAACATTGTCTTTTATGCTTTCTGTATTGATTCGAAGCACGGCAGCCGGGATGGGTGTGATGCTTGCGGCATTGATTTCAGGAGCAATTTTAAGCAATATGGTGTCATCCTGGAAGTCGGCGAAATTTTTATTTATGGTTAATTTAAGATTAACGGACTATATGAAGGGGACGGCTCCTCCCATCGAAGGGATGACGTTATCCTTCTCACTGGCAGTACTGCTTGCCTGGTGGCCGCAGCCTTGCTCGTCGCATTCTGGGTATTTAATAGGCGTGACGTATATTAATGGGACGTACCTCCTGCTGGACTAGCAGGGGGATTTTTTTGTAAATAAAAGCGGCTCCATTGTGAAAAATGGCTAATTAGCAGAATAACAAAAGGGTTATTTGAAAAAATTAATGAAGTGAGACAAAGACCAGAAATAGAAAGGAAGGAAATTTGATGGCAACCGTTCTTTATATCACTGCACATCCGCATGACCACACACAATCCTACAGCATGGCAGTAGGAAAGGCGTTTATCGAAGCCTATCGGGAAGCGAACCCGTCGGATGAAGTGGTTCAGCTTGATCTTTATCGTGAAAACATACCGCAAATTGATGCAGATGTATTCAGCGGCTGGGGGAAACTTCGTTCAGGTTCCTCTTTTGATGATTTATCCAATGAGGAAAAAAGCAAGGTTAGCCGTCTGGGTGAATTAACGGACCAATTCGTTGCAGCAGATAAATATGTATTTGTTACACCATTGTGGAATTTTTCATTCCCTCCAGTTATGAAGGCTTATATTGATTCTATTTGTACAGCAGGTAAAACTTTTAAATACACCGAGCAGGGCCAGTCGGTTTGTTAACGGATAAAAAAGCGATACACATCCAGGCGCGGGGCGGTGTTTATTCCGAGGGTCCCGCTGCCGGAATGGAAATGGGACATCGCTACTTAAGCAACATAATGCAATTTTTTGGAATTCCAAGCTTTAATGGATTATTTGTTGAAGGCCACAATCAATTTCCCGACCGTGCAGACCAAATCAAGCGGGAAGCAATTGAACGCGCTAAGGAACAGGCTAAAACGTTTTAAAAATATGAAGGATAGACATGAGAATTCATGTCTATTTTTTTGATATAACAAAAACTTATCCTTATTTATAAATTATTAAAAATTACCTTTTTTCTCCTTTTAACTTACAATAAAGACATAGAGAATAAGGGAGGTTTTTACATGTCAGTTGTATTCAAAGCGATCGATCATATTCAATTAGCGGCTCCAGCAGGAAGTGAGGAAAAAGCAAGAGAATTCTTCGGCAGGATCCTTGGCTTTGATGAAGCAGAAAAGCCGGAGGAGTTAAAAAAGAGGGGAGGGGTATGGTTCCAGTCTGGCAAGGTACATATTCATATTGGTATTGAAGAGCCCTTTTCCCCGGCAAAAAAAGCGCACCCAGGCTTTGAAGTGGAAAATATCGAAGCACTAATGGAGCACTTAAAGCAAAATGGAATTGCGTTTACAGAAGATGATAAACTACCAGGTGCGAAAAGATTTTACGTTGACGATCCATTTGGAAACCGGATCGAAATGCTTGAATGGATATAATGATAGGGAAAAAACGAGAGGAACTTTTTAGCTAACGGGTTCTGTTAAGAAGTTCTAACCATAGATATAACAGTATTATTTAGAGGATGAAATCACAGTGGTTTCATCCTTTTAATTTTCAAAGGTATATCAACGTATAAAGGTTCTTAAATTAAAAAGGCAGATTAGTTTAACAAGAAGACAGTAAATCGTATAGTGTTGCTAATTGTCTTGTGAAAACTAGTCAATGAGAAGTAATGACTATATCGAAAATAACATAACAGCCAAGAATACACACTTACAAATAGGCAAATATCTATTCCTCTTTGAATATGGACACATACACTATTTTGAAACAATTTGAGGAGGGGATATAAAATGGAAAGACAATTCATTGGAAGCGGAATGGGTATGGGCGGTTTCCCAGGAATGGGTATGGGTGGTTTCCCAGGAATGGGTATGGGTGGTTTCCCAGGAATGGGTATGGGTGGTTTCCCAGGAATGGGTATGGGTGGTTTCCCAGGAATGGGTATGGGTGGTTTCCCAGGAATGGGTATGGGTGGTTTCCCAGGAATGGGTATGGGTGGTTTCCCAGGAATGGGTATGGGTGGTTTCTCAGGAATGGGTATGGGTGGTTTCCCAGGAATGGGTATGGGTGGTTTCCCAGGAATGGGTATGGGTGGTTTCCCTGGAATGGGTATGGGCGGATTCCATAGAATGGATATACCAGGTATACTATAACCTCATTTCCATACATTAGTGAAATCAAAATATAGAGGTTAATCCTCCCGTCAACGTTTTCCCCGCAGGGGCTTTTAAATTTCAACTACTGAAAGAAAAAACATAAGCCTCAACCACCAGATATCTTATAGCTTATTGGAAACTAACTGGGTAGAAAGTAGAAAAAAGAATGAAGTACATCAAGAGTGTTTTTCTTTAATGGTTGCATTATGAATATAAGGAACTGAATATTGAACTAGCGAAGACCAGAGCTGTCTATGTGGCAGCTTTTTCTAATAGATAAATTCTTCCCCATATTTATGGTTCATTAAATGTAGGATGTTTTCAAAGTGGTAAATTTCGAACCAAACTGTGATTTGAAGCTTGGTTTTACCTAAAGAAATGAACGAATTAGTTATATAACTAATGGTGGCATTTCTTCAAGACGAGAAATGTCTTTATTGTAGAACCGTTATCGTCATATTAAAAAAGTAACACATTTCCCAAATATATCTTCCTATTTCTAAAAATAGTGTATATTGTTTGTAGTGAGTAAACAATGCTCATAAACTATTACAATATTGAGGTGTGATTAAGTGGGAAACCTACTTTTTTCTTTTCAAATACCTACTCTTGATTTACATAGAGCATGTGAATTCTATTCAAAATTACTAGATAGCACGATCAAACCGATGGAATTTAACGGAAGTGGCATGGCACTTCTACCAGGTGAAGGGGTAACAGGTAGATTAGTGAGACATGAAAGCAGCCTGCCCACTGGTGATGGGATCATTATTTACCTTAATGGCGCCGATGATTTAAATCAAATGTTGAACCTTGTAGAACCAGCAGGCGGGAAGGTTTTAATACCAAAAACACAAATTGCGCCAACAATGGGTTACTATGCTTTATTTGAAGATACTGAAGGAAATCGAATCGGTATAAACTCAATAGGTTAATTGAAAAGATTACCATGAGAAAATAAGAAAACGTTGTACGAAAAGAACTGATATTGGTCAGTTCTTTTTTTTGCTAAAAATGCAGTTGCATCATTCAAAAGCTTTTGATAAAAAAATCAACGGAATTTCATTTAGTAAATAAAACTTTACTAATTATAAAATGAAATTTGATTTTTCATCAATTTGGTATATAATACATTACTATATTGGGGGGATCAAATGACGATGTCTCAAGTTAGTAAAGAATATATCGCGTTAATTCCTAATTTGTTTAAAAGTTTTCAGCGTTTGAATCAAAAATCGAGTAACTTAACGCATTTACAGAACCAAATATTAGAATTCTTATTTATGAACCATGATTCCCTGACCATAAAACAAATAAGTGAAGGCCTTAATGTACCCAAACAGCAAATGACTGACTTGCTGAAGCGGTTATTTGATCAGGGCTACATTACTAAAAGTCAAAATTTGATTGATAAAAGGTCGTTTGTAATTAAGTTAACTGAGAAAGGTAAAACTTCACAACAAGAAAAATGGACGAAAATTTATCAGAACTTCGTGAATGACCTATCCAAGTTAGATAGTGAAGAGCAGCTAGATCTTCAATACGCTTTACATAAAGTGAATTACCTGCTTAAAAAAATGGAGGATTGATAAATATGACTCAACGTGAACCAGATAATATGCCATTAAATTTACAATCCGTTCAAGGCACCATGCTGATACCTCTTTGGGGACGAGCAACTGCCAGTGAGAAGAATCCAGAGATTTTGTACGACAAGGAAGCGATAGAGATCATTGCAGGCTGTGATTTTAATTTTACCGAAATAGCCAAGACCTTTGGTGAATATGGAGGGATAAGTTATATAGTACGAGCACGAAAAATTGACGATACCATCCGAGCTTTTATAGAAAAACATCCTCGGGCCACGATTGTAAACATCGGTGCGGGACTTGATACTACATTTTCAAGAGTTGATAATGGCACACTTAACTGGTACAACCTTGATTTACCAGATGCGATAGCTTTTCGCAAAACTCTTATCGCTGACTCTCCGAGGAACATCAGCATTGCCAAATCATTTTTTGATGTGTCGTGGTTTGATGATGTTATCTTTAATGAGGAAGACGGGATACTTTTTGTATCTGCTGGAGTTTTCTATTATTTTCAGGAAAGTCAACTCAAGGGAATAGTTAAGGAAATGGTCCTTCGCTTTCCAGGCGGCGAGTTGTACTTTGATGCGGAATCAAAATTTGCGTTAAATATTTCAAATCGTACGGTGGAAAAAACGGGGAACAAGGGTGCAAAAATGTATTTCTATATCAACAATTCAAAAGTGCTTGAAGGCTGGTCGTCAAAAATCAAGGTATTATCCTGCGAATCGTATTTCAAAGGTATACCCGCAAGCAAGAAATGGGAAAGTGGAACTCGTTTAATGGTGAGGATGGTAGATTTATTAAAAATGCTTAAGTTTGTTCATTTGCGTTTCGAGAGAACGTAATTGAACGGATCTAGCACTAATTAAATTAGTCTATAATTAGTTTCATTTGAAACCCAGACAAAGGACCTACCTTTGGATCCTTTGTTTTTTCTAGTGGTCCTGATTACTTGATTTTCTCGTAGTGTTCATTAAACACTTTAAAAAGCCTTTCATCTCCTCCGCGGTCTGGATGGAGTGCTTTGAGCAGTTTCTTAAATTCTTTTTTTAGCATATGGCTGTTCGATTCTTGAGTCAATCCCAACAGCTCAGCATAATGAAAAGAACTAGGTTCGGTGACCTCGATCTGTGCGTTAAGCAATTTTTTCAAGGTGCGTACCTTTGATTGTTCAATATGTACACGAGTTTTTAACAGATCTATTTGTTCGCAAAGAGTGCTGTTTTCTCGATGGGACGCTTCTAATTTAGAAGCAAGGTCTGATGCACGCTTTTGTATGATAAATTCAGTAAGATCCTTGACATTAATTTTGTAGGTAGTATTTCTTCTATGGTATATTTCGGCCTTTATTTTGCCTTCCTTAATCCACGTCAATACTGCTTGGTCACTGGCGGTTATCCCAGCCGAGGTTAATTGTTCAACAGCTTCTTTTACATTCAGCATAATTTTTTTCCCTCTTTTTACAAATCTATTGGAACTTAATTGTTGGACCGGCATTATTTATTGCAGGTAGTACTATCATATCATTGAAATTTTTCAGAAAAAGAACAGGAATGTTACATTAAATTTAAGTCTTTTAAAGGATATTTTTTAAAAATAGGACATTTTGGCTTTTTTTGAAATTTATGGGGGCATTAATATATTCATCGGATTATAATTGGATAAGGTATTAAATAGAACGTAGGTGAGAGTTATGGCTAAAAGAATAAAACTTCTATTTTCCTTGCTTTTATTTTTCATACTAACTGCCTGTCAACAGCAAGCTTCAAACGAAAGTAATCAGTACAAAGTGAAGGAAATAAAAAGTAATGAAACACTGGCATTAGATGTCAGGGAGAATGTTTGGAACCAACTAACAGAAGAAGATAAAAAACATATCCAAGGGACCTGGAAAGATGCAAGTTATCGGAAAATAATCCTTCGAGAAACAATGGGAATTATAAAAGACAAATCCTTTATTGGAAAAGAAGTTTACATCGTGGACTTTCCTTCAAATGATAATCCCACATTAGGCGGGGTTGCAGTTTACGCAGATTTAAAATCACATCTTCTAATTGGGTATGGATATAGAGATTAATATAAAATAAATGAAGTCTTCATAAGACATTTAGGGCATATAAGGAGTTCTATTTTCAGTGAAATTTACTGAATGGAACTATGTCCTTTATTAAAACTAGGGAGGGTATCGGATGGATATTAAAATAGATGAATTATCTGGATCTGAAGTGGCTGAATTGGTGAGGGAGCATCTTCATGGTATGAAACAGAATTCCCCGCAAGAAAGTATACACGCACTAAATCTTGAGCAATTAAAACGTCCTGAGATTACATTCTGGAGTGCTTGGGAAGGAAATGAATTAATTGGCTGCGGGGCACTTAAAGAAATTGATGGTCAACATGGAGAGATAAAATCAATGCGAACATCTTCATCACATCTAAGAAAGGGTGTTGCAAAACGACTACTGCAATACATAATTGAAGAAGCCAATAGACGTGGCTATCGTCGGGTAAGTTTGGAAACAGGATCAATGGATTTTTTCGAACCAGCGAGAAGGTTATATGCAAGGTTTGGGTTCCAATATTGTCATCCGTTTTCAGATTACATTGAGGACCCAAATAGTGTTTTTATGACAATGGAATTATAAATTATTAGGCATGGACTTATTTTTTAGAACTTAAGGTTTTCTTAAGGTTCCTCCTGTAAATTGGAAGACAGTTAAGATTAATATGTAAATTTGGAGGAATTAATTTGAAAAAGAATTATACAAAAATTGTACTGGATTTGATGATGGCAATCACATTTGTTTTGCTAATGAATCCAAGAGTATTAAACGGTCTGCCGTTTCATGAAATTGCAGGTCTGGAAATAGGAGTAGCAATTCTTACACACATCGGATTGAACTATCGCTGGGTGATAAATACAACCAAAAAGATCTTTGATCCCAATTTCCCTAAAAAAACACGATTTAATTTTCTGTTAAATTTACTGCTATTAGTTTCGATGGCTACCGTAATTATAACTGGTATATTAATTTCGAGGGTAGTTTTACCAAGTCTCGCAATTCAAGGAGGTCACTTGATTCGTGGAATCCACAGTTTCTCTGCTGATGCAACACTTGCGTTAGTTGGTCTCCATGTTGGGGTACATTGGCAATGGATTATGGGTATTTGCAAAAGAGCGTTTAAAACGAAGGAAGGAAAACTTAGGAATGGTGTTATTGCATCAGTTGCCCTATCAATTGCTATTTTGGCAAGCGGAATTCAATGGTTTTCCTCAACAGCTTCTTCAAACATTGATGATTTTAATCCGAAACAAATTCAACAAAGTGGGGGGCTTTTATTAATGGGAACACTCGGAACGATGGAAATCCAACGAATCCAAATCAAGGACCACCAAACGGAGATTTTCGTGAAGGAAAATTTCATGGAAAGAATGGACATGGCGGTAGCAGCAGCCCATTTCTCGTTATTCTTAACTATTTTGCGATTTGGGCAGCAATCATAATACCTACTTACTATCTGGAAAAGCGAATCTTAAGGAATAAACGAAATTCAAGAAATGTTCAACTTAATGTAACATGATGGGTGGATGCTTTAGTTTAAAAAAATCATTAATAATGTTAAAAGAGCTTGGAATATCCTCCAAGCTCTTATAATTTATTGCGTATTTAGTTTTTGCACATAAGAACTGGATCTGTTACTCTTTAGCTCTCTTGTTTCATGGGATCACCATTGAAAATTATGATAGTTTTAGGCAGTAAATAGGTTCAGGGTGGTGTGCAGACTCAACTTCCCCTGTTGGCACAAAGCCAAGCTTTTCATAGGTTTTGATGGCACGTTCATTATTATAAATGACCGACAAATAGATTTCTTTACAGTTATACATATTAACCATGTCATCAATAATCGCTTTTAGGACCGGAACACCATAGCCTTTGCCTTGGAACGCATGTCCAATCATCATACTGATTAATTCAAATCGGTTTGTTTCTTTTCTAAATCCATATGATGTAAAGCCGATCAACGTGTTGTCATCATATATAGCCTTTGGGGTAAAACTGAATGTCTGGCACACTGCCAGGAAGAAGGCATTGGAGCCGACCCACCGTTCGTATATTTGGAAAATTTTTTCTTGTTCCTTATCTGATTTTAAATCAATTATCTCGAAAAAATTGTTTTCAGTAACTTCTTTTAACGCTAATTTCATTTGATTACCTCTCAATTTAGTTATTTAACATTAAGGCTGTTTTCTAAAAGATTGTTGTTTTGCGAATAGGTTGTTAAAAGCAAATCGTTGAAAAAGAAGTTGATTGGAGCGGAAGGTGCGAGACTCCTGCGGGAGCAGCGGGACAGGTGAGACCCCACAGGCGCTGTGCGCCGAGGAGGCTCACCGCCCGCCCCGCGGAAAGCGAGCATCCTGGAGTGGAAATCAACTACTCCTTATACAACAACAAAGTATACGAAAACAGCCTACATTAAAAAGATTTTGTTTCATTAGAGCTGATGCTTACTTCTCCGGATGAATCAGCCTTAGTGTAATATCGGATTACAACTATAATAAATAGAAACATCACAAACGGGATGAAATATGGAAGCATTTCAGCAATTCCATTCGATTTACCGGTTTCCCTTATCAAAAAAATGCCTGCGCCTGCTTTTTTTGATAATCCGTAAAGAAGGGCAAAAGCCATATTAAGGCCAAAGTGCAGCCCGGTATCAGCCCAGATGGAGCCAGTTTTATAAAAGGCATATGTTAACGATAGGCCCAGTATGCAGGAAAAGATAAAATTGCTTGCGCTGAAGGGCTCATGCCAATAATCATCGAGCGCGTAGATTAAAATGCTTATTGTAAAAACCCATCCGATAGAAATACGGCCCTTTAGCAATCGAAATACATAACCACGTACAATCAAATCATTAATTAGCGAGCCCAACAAATAGCCTGCGAATGCTTCAAGAAAAGGCATGAGAGCATCTAAAGGCTTTTTTACGCCCGTTACTTCAATTACTCCTGCATAATTCCTTAAAGAATATAAGATTGCCCAAAAAAGAAAACCAATCAGAAAACTATAAAGGAAATTCTTTTTCCAGCCTCTGTGAAATTTGATTCCCATACCCTTAAGCCCACCAAGACCAGCGATTTTTGCGGTGTAGTGTGCCAGAGGGAAGAAAAGTAGAATGGCTGCAAGCTGCGCATACATATTGGAAAACCCTATGACCGCTTCATTGAAATATAAATCCAAAAGAAGAAAACCAATAATACCAAGCAGTAATTTTTTCATCTTTGATCATCACCTTATTAATTGAATTGAAAGAAAATTAAGACACTACTAATTTTAACGGTTTTATAGGTAAAAACAACCATTTTATGAAATCGTAAATTTTTTTGCCATTTATGGGAAAAATAAAAATAATTAAAGTAAAACATCGTTAGGAGTGAAAGATATGAAAAAACAATTGTTAACAGGCTTGCTGGCGTTATCATTAACGATTCCTGGAGTTGCAGCGGCAGAGGGATTTAAATCTGAAATGGCAGACCACAGCAGGTATATGGAAAGCGGAAAGCATCATTCTGGCAGGGAGCATTGCAAGGGGAAAATGGAAGAGCGTGAAACTATGCTGCTTTCATGGGTAGAAAAGTATACACCGGAACAAAAAGACAGGTGGAACCAGGCAATTAAGGAAAGAAAAGAAATCGTTAACAAATGGCACAGTCCTCAATTTGCGAAAAAACGGGAGGAATGGAAGCGCGCCAGAATGGCTAAGAAAGCTGAACTTAAAAAGCAAGTAGAAGAAGGAAAAATATCGAAAGAGGAAATGAAACAAAAATTCCGTGAAAAAAGGCAGAAATTTCATAAAATGAAACAGGAGCACTATAAGACATTTAACGACTTACAGACAGCAGTCAAAAATAACGATCAAAAACAGGCTGCACAACTGCTGGATAAAATCCTTGTCCAAATGGAGCAGCACAATAAATGGATGAAGGATAAGATGAACGCTAAGCAACCGACAATGTAAAGAAAAAAATGCCGGGCAGATACCATTCCTGCCCGGTTTTTGTTAGTATTTTGGCTGTTTTCGCAAAGATTGTTGTTTTCTGCACAAATTCTAACATTTAGAGTTTGTACCGAAATCCCCTGATTCGGACTCGAATGCCCTTGATTTGAACAAACCTGTCTGAATAGACCCCTGATTCGGACTCGAATGCCCTTGATTTGAACAAACCTGTCTGAATAGACCACTGATTCGGACTCGAATGCCCTTAATTTGAACAAACCTGTCTGAATAGACCCCTGATTCGGACTCGAATGCCCTTAATTTGAACAAACCTGTCTGAATAGACCCCTGATTCGGACTCGAATGCCCTTAGGTTGATTAAACCTGTCCGAATTGACCTCTGATTCGGACTCGAATGCCCTTGATATGAACAAGCCTGTCTGAATAGACCCCTGATTCGGACTCGAATGCCCTTAGTTTGACTAAACCTGTCCGAATAGACCCCTGATTCGGACTCGAATGCCCTTGATTTGAGCAAACCTGTCTGAATAGACCCCTGATTCGGACTCGAATACCCTTGATTTGAGCAAACCTGTCCGAATTAGCCACTAATTCGAATTCGAGGCCTTTGTTTTTACCAAAAATCTCCTTGAGTAATCTCTAAGTGGGCACGAATTATTACAGAAGCAACAAAGTTTATGAAAAGAGCCTTTCTAAAAGATTGTTGTTTTGTAAATAGGTTTTAAAAAACAAATCGTTGTAAAAGAAGATGATTGGAACGGAAGGTGCGAGATCCTCGAAAATGCTCTCGCATTTCCTTCGTGCGGTGTTTATTCTAGGAAGCTGATCAAACGTCCTGCGGGAGCAGCGGGACAGGTGAGACCCCACAGGCGCTGTGCGCCGAGGAGGCTCACCGCCCGCCCCGCGGAAAGCGAGCATCCTGGAGTGGAAATCAATACTCCATAAATAGCAACAAAGTAAGCGAAAACAGCCTATATTTTTATCTTACATTTGCTATGAACGGTTCCTTTTCTACTTCTTCGATTTCGACCAATATATAATCCTTGTAATAAATGATGATTTCACCCTCTGACTGGGCGGCTTTTTGTATCACTCGTAAACTCCTGCAAAATAATGGAATCTCAATCTCTCCATTATGAAAAACCAGGTAGGTGAATTCATTTGAAAAAGAGGACTGCTCATCACGAATTTCAACGAAGGTACCTTTGAAAGAAGATAGATTGGGGAGAATCTCGTTTTCTGCTTCTTCAGCACGGAGTAAAAATTGGTGGTTCAGCTGTTCATGTGCCGCTTTTATGAAGAGGAGGAACGCAATAAAGCCAAAGATAGCGAACGTGCCCATGAATGTATCCGAAAGAGATGGAAAAGTGAGTGCGGTTACCCAGGCTGCAATTGCAACCAATAAATGATAGTACAATTCATCACCCTCTTTATTAATAGACTATAAATTTTCAAATCAAAGGTGCCTAAATATGTAGTTCACTATATGTAAAAATAGTGAGGATAAGACTATTTAAAACATTCTGAAAACAATTAATAAAAAATTTTCAAAAAAGCTGCCACAATCGTTCATGGCAGCAATTCTTAGGTATCTAGCTAACTTTTTTAAAACCGATAGCTTCGCGCTTTTTCTGAAGTATTTTATATACAGGCAGTCCGATTAAAGTGATAGCAATCGAGATAAAGGTATCTAATGGTGTCTTTATGATGGTGCTTCCTAAAATATAGATGGCACCAAGAATCGCAACAATCGGTGTGATTGGATAGAGCGGTACTTTGTAGGCCGACGCGTCGGTTTTATGGGTTCTTCTTAATAAGAATACCGCATAAAAGGCTAGTCCGTAAAATAAGAAGACTGAAAATATAGCTATGTCTGAAAGGCGGTCAGGATTGCCGACAAGCATCATAACGACTGCCAGAATGATTTCTAAAAGTGTTACACGAATCGGCGTTTTAAATTTAGGGTTAATATGTGATAAGGAGCGCCCAGCTGGCAATAAGCCTTGTTCAGCCATTGCGAGTGGGATGCGCGGAAAGGTCAAAATTTTTCCATTTAAACATCCAAAAATGGAAATCAAGATTCCTACAGCGATTAATTTACCGCCTGTAGCACCAAAGAGGAGTGTCGCTGCTTCCTTGGCAGCATTTGGCCCAATTGGACGATTTTTTCTGCAGGTAACACATGCAGCATTGCCAGATTGACGCTTAAATAAGCAACCATTACAACGACAATACCAGTGATAATGGCTCTTGGCAGCGTTTTAGCCGGATTTTTCATTTCGCCAGCCATAAATCCAACGTTCATCCAGCCATCATACGCCAAAGGGTTGCGAGTACTGCCGCACCCATACCGATAGTCTGTGAGCTGCCACTGCCCATATTCAATATTTGAACATTCCCTTTTGCCAGTCCAAAAATGGCGATCAATGCAATAGGGATCAATTTTGCTACAGTTGAAACGCTTTGAATAAAACCGCCGTACTGTGTCCCCAATACATTTAACACGAACAAGAAAACAACTGTTATGATACCGATGATAATGTTGTAGCTTTGCGGCAAATTGAACATCCCAGCCATTAAAGAACCAAAGTAGAGTCCGAGTGCCCCTATGATAGCAGGGCCGTAAACGAGGGTTTGAATCCACCCGCATAAAAATCCCCACATGCTCCCGTAAACTTCCTCCAAATAAGCATACAGTCCTCCTGTTTTTGGAATCTTGACGCTTACCTCGGCGATAGTTAATCCACTTGCGAGAGTAATAATCCCGCCGATAATCCATGCCCATAATGCCATTGTTGAATTGCCGGTTGAAGAAATGACAATCCCGGGTTTCATAAAGATACCGGAACCAATGACTGTTCCAACAACCAAAGAGGTTGCGACAGTAAAACCGATATTTTTCTTAAGATGTACTTCCTTTGCCATGTCCATCACCTGCGCACAAATGTATTTTTATAGATTATAGCACGATAATTTGTTTTGGTATTTTGTTAGAATATTTAAACTTTTTATCGTGGTGTATTGCTAGGTAATATGGGGTATAAGTCTATGTCTAATAGAAATAGAGTTACAGGAGAGGAAACAACATGAGGAAAATTATTATAGGGATAGCAGGATTTCTTATTATTTTAGCAGGACTATATATGTATGTAACATTTTTTGACCAAAAGCACGCAGATGGAAACCAAAAGACCATTATGGCATTTGGAGATTCCCTGACATATGGAAAAGGAGACAGGCATGAGCAGGGATACATTGGGAAACTCGAGAAAAAGCTAAATGATAAAAAAACGGGAACTGAATATAAAATAATGAATTATGGTGTCAGGGCCGTGAATCGGGCGGCATTTTAAAGGAACTTGGTGATATAAAAACAGCGGATCAATTAAACGAAACGGATTATTTTATCGTTTTTATTGGAACAAATGACCTGCGCCACGGCAATGGCGGAGATTATAAACCTCTCCATCATGATAAAATTGAGCAGGCAAAGGAAGAATATCTGGAAAACATGAAAGGCCATACTGAAAATACTAGAAACAGCCAACGGAAAGGCGCCCATTATCGTTTTAGGCCTCTACAATCCTTATCCGGATGGGGAGAAAATAGAACAATATATCCACGATTGGAATCTTTCTACGCAGAAGCTGGTAAAGTCACATAAACAAGTTACCTATATTTCGACAAATGAATTATTTAAGGGAAAAGAAAAAAAGAATTACTTTAGCGATTCGCTTCACCTTAACGAGAAAGGCTATGGCCTGATTTCGGATAAAATTATCAGGTCATTTGATTTTAAATAGGTTTTTCTCGCAAAAAAATGATATTTTAGTAGAATAGAAGTGAGGGGATCCTGGATTCAGGATCCTTTTTAATGAGCTTATGTTTTAAAAAGGAGGGGGAGACAGGGTGAAATTGACGAGATTGGGAAAATGGGTGTTTGCTTCAATCATTATTCTTATTCCTGTACTCTTATACTTAAATTCTACAGAAAATGAAAGACTTAAAAAGGTTCCGATGCCGACAGGCTTGGATAAAAATGTTGCTGAAAAAGCGGATCTGCTAGTCAGCGAAGCTGCTCGAAAAGGGATTCGGGTCGTGATTACTGATGAATTTCGCAGTGCGGACGCACAGGATAGATTATTTGCCAAAGGGCGTACTGAACCAGGTGACGTTGTGACACATGCCAGAGGCGGGGAGTCATATCATAACTACGGGCTGGCAATTGATTTCGCCATTGCGTCACGTGAAAGCGGAAATTTGCTTTGGGATATGGATTACGATGGGAATGGAAATAGCCGGAGCGACTGGAAGGAAGTCGTTGCAATTGCCAAAACACTCGGATTTGAGTGGGGCGGAGATTGGAAGCAGTTCAAGGACTATCCTCATCTGCAGATGACTTATGGACTCACAATCAATGATTTGCAAACTGGATTAAGGCCTTCAATAAACGGCCAGCCAACTCAAGTGTCAATGAGAAATAAGATATATAAATTTTTTCGTAATATCGCAAGTATTTAATGCAATTGAAAAAACCTAGGCCTGAAGCTTTCGAATTAAGCTTAGACTCAGGTTTTTTATATGGAAGTTGATCTTTGGCGAATTGAATAGCCTCGATTTAATTATTCGTCTTTATCCAAATTTCTTTAACAGGGCCATTCTCTCCAAAAACCGGATCGAGTAAGGGCAGTGGAACTTCTTTGATATTTTCTACAACATCGGAATGCTCTTCTTTTTTGCCTGTCCTAATATCTGGCTCCATTCCTTCAGGGTACGCGCCGCAAACCTTAAAATCATCGCTTGCTTCAATTCTTTTATGCCCTGTTCCGGCAGGTAGAAGAATGACATCACCCTTGTCTACTTTTAAATCCTGTCCGTTTCTCCCACCTAGGCGAACAGTTGCATGGCCGCTAATCACGCCTAGAACCTCATGTGCGTTGCTATGAAAATGGTGATAATCAAAAATCCCATTCGTCCAGCTGTTCAGCCAATGATGATGATTAAACGTTTCCTCCATTTTATCTTCGTTTCCTTTCATTGCCCCTTTATAAAAAAGAACTGGCAAGCTGGGGTTGTTAGGAATGCTGCCGTCGTCTTCGAAAAAAAAGGTCACTGCATCTGTCTGTTTCATTTTTATCCTCCAGTTAATTAACTTCTGTCTGATAAAAAGTTTCCCTAGTTTTACGAGTCATAAACAATACCATTTAATTGTTTTATATGGAAGATGAAATAACGGTAGAACATTATCCTTTTCAGTTTCCGCTCATTCGCAATAAAAATTTTTAAAGAAATATTTGACAAAGAAAAAATCCTTACATATAATTTTGTCAATATCATATTGAAACGTTGACGAGGATTAGTAAAATGTTGCGAGTCTTTTACAGAGAGGGAGCTGAGTGGTGCAAGGCTTCTATTGACAGACATTTGAACCTGCCTCCGAGTTCTGGATCGGACAAATGCGAAGATCCATGCGGGTTAAAATCCGTTATCATGTTGAGAGTGTTAAGCTTTGCTTTGCAAATTAGGGTGGTACCGCCATGTTATGGTCCCTATTGTAAAGCAGGGCTTTTTTATTTTTTAAAAAATTGGAGTGGTTTATGTGGCTAAGGAGTTTGTAAAAGACATTACAGCAATGGAAGAGGACTTTGCGCAGTGGTATACAGATGTAGTGACGAAGGCAGAATTGATCGATTATTCGAGTGTCCGCGGTTCGATGATCATCCGCCCATATGGATATTCGCTATGGGATAATATCAAAAATGAATTAGATGCAAGGATTAAAGAAACTGGCCATGAGAATGTCTATATGCCATTGTTCATACCAGAGAGCCTCCTGCAAAAGGAAAAGGACCATATTGAAGGCTTTGCGCCTGAAGTCGCCTGGGTTACCCACGGAGGGGAAGAAGAGCTAACTGAGCGCTGGTGTGTAAGACCTACATCAGAAGTGCTTTTTTGCGAGCATTACAAAAATATCATCCATTCCTACAGGGATCTGCCAAAGCTGTATAATCAGTGGGCCAATGTCGTCCGCTGGGAAAAAACGACACGGCCTTTCCTAAGGACGCTGGAATTCCTGTGGCAGGAAGGGCATACATGCCATGCCACAGACGAAGAGGCGCTGGAAGAAACGGTTAAAATGCTAAATGTGTATGCGGATGTCTGTGAAAATATCCTTGCTATTCCTGTTGTGAAAGGGCAGAAAACGGAAAAAGAAAAGTTCGCTGGCGCCAAGTACACCTATACAATCGAAAGCTTGATGCATGACGGGAAAGCGCTCCAGACAGGGACTTCTCATCATCTTGGAGATGGCTTTGCCAAAGCGTTTGGCATTCAATTCACCGACCAGGAAGGCAAGCTGCAGCATGTACAGCAAACTTCTTGGGGATTCACAACACGTGTAATAGGAGCGATGATTATGGTTCATGGCGATGACCGAGGATTGGTGATTCCTCCAAAGGCTGCTCCAACCCAAGTAATGATCGTGCCAATTGCCCAGCATAAAGAAGGCGTTCTTGATTTTGCTTATGAATTGAAAAAACATCTGTCAGAGTCGGTCAGAGTCGGTATTGACGCTAGTGACAAAAAGCCAGGCTGGAAGTTCAATGAATATGAAATGAAGGGAATACCAGTCCGACTTGAGATTGGCCGAAGGATATTGAAAAAGAACAAGCCGTCCTTGTCCGCCGTGATACAGGGGAAAAAATCATTGTTCCACTGAATGAATTGGATACAAAATTGATTGAGCTTTTGGATGAAATTCAATCCAATCTTTACAACAGGGCAAAAGCACATCGAGAAGAAAGCACCTCAGTGGCAAAAACCTTAGCAGAACTGCAGGGAAATCTCGAAAACAAACCGGGATTTATCAAGGCAATGTGGTGCGGCGATAGAGCCTGCGAGGACCAGATTAAAGAAGAAACCGGCGCTACATCAAGGTGTATGCCATTTGAACAGGAGCAGATAGCGGAAAACTGCGTATGCTGCGGGAAACCAGCAGAAAAAATGGTTTACTGGGCAAAAGCGTATTAATAAAATGCTGTTTTCTAAAAGATTGTTGTTTTGTAAATAGGTTTTAAAAAGCAAATCGTTGAAAAAGAAGTTGATTGGAACGGAAGGTGCGAGACTCCTGCGGGAGCAGCGGGACAGGTGAGACCCCACAGGCGTTGTGCGCCGAGGAGGCTCACCGCCCGCCCCGCGGAAAGCGAGCATCCTGGAGTGGAAATCAACTACTTCTTAAATAGCAACAAAGTATACGAAAACAGACTAATAAAAAAGGCCACTCAGAAAAAGCTGGGTGGCCTTTTGCATAAGAACCTTCATTCCCATTCATACTGAATAATGAACCCAATAGAAGGGGAGTGTCGCATGGAAAAAAACAAAATAAATTCTGTTCATATCATTTTGCTTTGTTTTGCTAGTATTGTGTTCGTGTGGTCAGCGATAAAACCCGCCAGTTATTTAACGTGGGTAATGGAAGTCCTGCCTGCTGTGACAGGGATCCTCATTCTACTTTTCACCTATAATCGTTTTCAGTTCACAACATTGTCGTATGCAATAATAGCTATATTGACTGTATTCATGTTCATTGGCGGACACTTTACATATGCAAAGGTTCCTTTATTTGAGTGGCTAAAAAACCATTATGATTTGAAAAGAAATCATTATGACCGTTTTGGGCACTTTTCCAAGGGTTTTTTAGCAATACCCATCCGAGAACTTTTGATTAGGCGTACTTGCCTAAAGCCCTCAAAATGGCTTGTTTTTCTTACATTGTGCGTTATTCTGGCGCTATCAGCGTGCTATGAAATTGCCGAATGGCTGGCAGCGGAAATTCTTGCCGGGCTGCAAATGATTTTTTAGGGGCACAGGGAGATATCTGGGACTCTGAGTGGGATATGGCACTTGCATTAAGTGGAGGCGTACTTTGTTTACTTGCGCTGTCTGTATTTCATAATCAGATTTTACGCAAAAAATAAGAAGGACTGCCAGATGAGATCGGGCAGTCTATTTTTTGAGCTGATTCAACCCGTCGTTGTGGTGTCGGACAGAAGAAGGATTCGGCCAGCAAAAATATCCTTTTCATACTCACGCGCTGCCTCTTCATCAATTCCGAATTCCACAAAACGATCATAAAAGGAACGGTTTGATTCACCCGTATTTACATTGCCTTCAAATGCCGATACAAGGCTGTCGATAAAATATTGGTGATCCTTATCGTTGTCTACTTCAACAGTAAACTCTTCTGAAGGTACCCCTGTTTCATTTTGAACATAAGAAGGGATATTTCGGGTGTTTGCTAAAACGGATAAGCTCTTAATTGAGGAGCCTTGGCTTCGTAGCTTCTCAATTGCAGTAATAACTTCATCACTAGTACGATAAACCCCTAATACTTTTTTAGCCATTATTACAACCCCTATCAATTATTTAATCCTTTTCAAAAAATATGGCATGCATGTTAATGGGGATACAGAGGCAGAATGGAATGAAAACCAAATTAGAAAACGTTAAAACCGGGCAAATCATTATGATTAGCCCGGTTTGTTTTAGGAAATACCCTTATTAATGTTTATCGACAGCGTCGTTAAATCCACCAGACACTTTTTCCTTTACATCGCCATATTTTTCACGTACTGTACCTTTTGCCTTATCGGCTTTACCTTCTGCTTCGAGAGATTCGTTATCGGTAAGTTTACCGTAGCCTTCTTTCAAATCACCTTTAACTTGATCCAATACACCTTTTGATTGATCTTTATTCATGTCTAATTCCTCCTTCAAGTTGTTATAGTACTCTTTTACCCGAATCACATCAGATGAAACAAGTATTCCTGTCTAAAGTATAACTGGGAGGATTTACACATTATTTTTAAGAGTGAAGGAGATCGGTGATTTTTGCCAATATGATTTAAATTTAATATCATATTTGTGTAAGTAATACTTAAAGCAATTAAAATAGGCAGTCAGCGGGAGTGAGTATGGATGAAAGATAAATTATATTATCAAGATGCTTATATGCAGGAATTCACCTCGAAAATTATCAAACAGGACCAGGATGATTCAGGGAAATGGTACGTCGTTTTAAAAGAAACCGCGTTTTACCCGACAGGCGGAGGGCAGCCGCATGATACAGGAACATTAAATGGCATTCCGGTGGAGAATGTGGAGGCACTCGAGGGAGAAATCCGTCATTTCATACAGGGACCACTAAAAGATGCAAATGGGGATGTAGCAGGTAGAATCGATTGGGAGAGGCGCTTTGACCATATGCAGCAGCATTCGGGGCAGCATATCCTTTCCGCTGCGCTTGAATCCTTATTTGATTTCAAAACCGTGAGCTTCCATTTGGGACAAGAGTTTCTTACCATTGATCTGGATGTGGAAGAACTGACAGAGGAACATGCTTGGAAGGCGGAAGATTTGGCAAATCAAATCATTCTTGAGAATAGGCCGATTGAAACCAAATGGATAAGTGCAGACGAGCTTGCCAATTACCCGCTTAGAAAAAAAATCGCGGTTTCAGACAATATCAGGCTCGTTATCATCCCTGAGTTTGACTATAATGGCTGCGGCGGAACACATCCGTCAGCGACAGGTCAAGTTGCCTCGCTCAAAATTCTTGACTGGGAAAAGCAAAAAAAGAAAATCAGATTGCGTTTTGTATGTGGAAATCGTGTTAGGAAACAGCTTTTTCAAAAACATAAGATCCTGACTGAGTTAAGTCCTCTTCTGAATGCACCTGAAGAGGGGATGAGTGAGTCTGTACAGCGGCTGCTGCAAAATGTTAAATCACTAGAAAAGGAATTGGAATCCTCAAAAGAAGAACTCCTTAAACATGAAGCCATTGGCTTAGTAAATCAAAGCCAAAATAGCCTGGTATCAAAGGTTTTTAGGGACAGGTCAATGCAGGAACTGCAAAAGCTGGCCCGGACAATAATCCCTTTTAACGAAAAGCTAAATGTAATCCTTGTTTCTGAAACGGACAATAAGCTTCAAATTGTCTGTGCAAGAGGAAATGGATCAATTATTAATATGAAGGAAATTGCGGCGTCGGTATTTCCCCTGATTAATGGAAAGGGTGGCGGAAATGATTCCTTTGCCCAGGGCGGCGGCGAAGCAGCTATGTCTGGAGAGGAATTACTGCAAGTGTTAATAGGTAAAATTGTTTTATAATAATTGTTTTATTCCTTGTTCTCCAAGTAGGAATTTTCCGGCATCTTGAAGAATACCTAAAGAAATTATTCTTTAGGGGGTTCTAATATGGATATCAATATACGTCCTGTCCAGGTCCAGGATGCCAGTGCGATCCACAGAATTTCTACTCAGGGTGCAGTTCTGCCGTATATGGTTTTTCTCCCAAGCATGCGTTTGGATGTGATGGAAAATAGACTTCGAAATCTGGCACCTAATCATTATGAATTTGTCGCTGAACTAAACGGCAATGTGGTGGGATTTGTCGGGATGACACAGGGACAAGCAGCAAATCACATTCGGGGGATCTATTCATTGGAGTTGACAGTGAATATCATAAACAAGGGATTGGCAAGGCTTTACTTACAAAGATGCTTGATTTGGCCGATAATTGGCTGATGCTTGAGAGAGTGGAGCTAGGTGTGCTTGAAACAAATCCAAGGGCAAAAATATTATATGAAAAATTTGGTTTCATAGAAGAAGGAGTAAAAATTGGCAGTTTAAGAGCACATGGTGAATTTGTTGATGAAATCGTCATGGCTCGCCTTCGCCCGAACGGCCTGCTCATTCAATCTAATATTAGATGAACGTTTTAAGCATCGGTTGACAGGTACCGATGCTTTTTTTCGTTAAGACATTAGAACTAGATGAGAAATAGGAAAATGGTTTGATATTATACCCCTAGTATTTTACAATTTAAATATCCAATTTTAGGATATTACCATAATTAATGTGAAGGTGAATATACTTATAGTTGGAAACTCATAAATTGAAAAAGGACATGGTCATTATTTTATGATAAAAGACTTTTGTAGGACGGTGGAGGAATTAAAAATGGATGCAACACTAGAAGTTAGCAATCTGGTAAAAAAATATGGGACTAAACCAGCTTTGGAAAATGTTAGTTTTGCAGTTAAAGAGGGTAGCTGCTTCGGTCTTTTGGCCCTAACGGAGCTGGTAAGTCAACAACGATGAAAATCATTACCGGCATCATTGATGCAGATTCGGGTAACGTGAATGTTTTGGGAAGTGATATTAGGAAAGCTGCGGATGCCATAAGGCGCCAAGTGGGCTATGTTCCGCAGGAAATTACCTTGTATGATAAAATTTCCGCGTATAATAATCTGGTTTTCTTTGGAGAAATGTACGGTGTAAAAGGCAAGCAGCTGAAGGAAAGGATTGCGGAGGTATTACAGCAGGTCGGCCTGAGTGAACGGGCAAAGGATCCGATCCATACTTATTCAGGCGGTATGAAGCGGCGCATTAATATTGCGGCGGCACTCCTCCATCAACCCAAGGTCGTCATTCTTGATGAACCAACAGTAGGGATTGACCCTCAGTCGAGAAATCATATTTTCGATATCATTCGCCAGCTGCGAAATAGCGGCGTAACGATCATTTATTCTACTCATTATATGGAAGAAGTAGAAGCGCTTTGTGACGATATTGCGATCATTGATAATGGAAAAGTAATTGTACAAGGCAATCTGGATGAGCTCCTTTCCCGATACGCGACGAAGGCCGTGTATCTTGAACTTCAGGAAGGTCAAAAGCCTCCTATTATGGAAGGAATCAAAAAGGTTACAGAATACAAAAAAGGCTGGCTGCTGGAATCGGATAATGTTTTGGATTCTATTGAACTTGTATCTAAAAAAATCAGGGAAGAAGGACTGCAGGCAAGGGCGCTAGAAATGATGCGCCCATCACTTGAGAGTGTCTTCCTGTCCTTAACCGGAACATCCCTGCGCGATTAAGAAAAGGAGATAAGCGAATGATTAAAAGTATTATCAGGAAAGAAATTCAGGTGGTTTTAAAGGAAAAAGGAACTTTTTTCTGGCTGTTTTTACTGCCAATCTTTTTTATCGTTATGTTTGCATCTATCTTTGGAAATGCAAAAGATACAATTTCCATTCGATATTTCGACCAG